>NZ_LKDU01000044.1:0-19754 GCF_001401855.1 Pseudoalteromonas sp. P1-7a
AATTCAAACTCCGTACAATCTATTCAACAAATTTCACCAAAACACCTGTAGACGTCGAGCTTGCTCACGTTAGAAGCGTAGCTTCTCATTACTTAATAAATTAACACCATAAAAGCCCTGCTTTTATAACGCCAACAAGTTGCGCGTCTACAGGTTATATCAAAGTGTTCTGTTAAAACTCGACGTAGGCGTACAGCTTGCTCGCGCGAAAAACGGAGCTTTTTAATTGTATTTACTTATATCGCGTTGGCGATGGCAACCAAGGAGAAGTAGACGCCGACTTCTCTTTGGAATCTCTCGGCGCCCCGAGGATCACACTATATCCTCAATTTAAATTAATGATATGAACGTAAACGCGATGAAACACGTCCGTGTGTAAGCATCACTTAACGCGCATTGCCTAAAGGGATTTAGGTACTTGGAATTTGTCGGGAACAAAATTCCGCCATGCGCTGCTATTACTCATCATTAATTCAATTTCGGATGTGATCACGGGGGAGTGGCCTAAGCATCAGCCTTCAATTCAATAATGAGTTAATGCTTGTTTACAATGCACTTTTAAGTAAACTAACTACTCGCAAACAGGGAGTAGTTTTAATGCAGCAAATTGGTATTTACGAGCAGTTAATTACACAAGTAATTGAGCAAAACTTAAATCGTGAACAATTTTATGTGGGGGAGCGCCAGCTTGAAACGGCCGAAGCCGCAACATGGCTTTCACGCTTTTTAAGTAAACTTGTAACGCATGCAATCGATGCTATTCCTAACTCTAACGAGCGTTTGCAAGAACAAATCAACCTCGCAAACAGCCTTGTACTTTGGCTTAAAGATCATATTCGCGATGATGAGCTAATTAACGAAAATCTTATCGACAGCCAAGGCCGAATACTTACCGCGCTGTTTAATACCCAAAACCCAATTGCAGCCAACCTTAAAGATTACTCAAGCGATATATTCCCACTCACAGGGCTTACACAAAGCGAGTTATTTAGCGGTGCTAATGCAGGTATATCGCTCGAAACCGAGCTAAAGCGCGAGATAAAATCGTCCGACACTATTTACTGGCTTGTCTCATTTATAAAATGGACTGGTTTGCGCATTTTTAAAAATGAGCTTGAAGCCTTTACCAAAAACGGCAATAAACTCAAAGTAATTACCACCTCGTACATGGGCGCAACCGATGCTAAAGCCGTTGAGTTTTTAGCAAGCCTACCAAATACCGAGGTAAAGCTAAGCTACAACAACCAGCAAGAACGCCTACACGCAAAGTCGTACTTGTTTATGCGCAATACAGGTTTTCATACCGGCTATATTGGCTCATCTAATTTATCGCACTCGGCGCTTACCAGCGGCCTTGAGTGGAACTTAAAAATTACCGCGCAAGAAATTCCGCACATCATAGCTAAAACCAAAAGTACCTTTGAAACCTATTGGCAGTCGCCAGATTTCGAGCTGTTTACTGGCAAAGCTGAATGTAAAGAAAAGCTCATAAATTCACTTAACGAGCAACGCGGTGTTGGGCAATCAAGCAGTCAGTTTTATTTTGATATAACACCAAAAACTCACCAACTCGCTATTTTAGAAAAGCTAAGCGTAGAACGCAGCGTGCATAATCGCTTTAAAAACTTAGTAGTTGCAGCAACGGGCACAGGTAAAACCATCATATCGGCGTTCGACTTTAAAACCGTTTACGATAAAAATCCAAACGCACACTTTTTGTTTGTAGCCCACCGAGAAGAAATACTAAAACAAGCGCAAAGCGCTTATCGCGGCGTGCTTAAAAATAACGACTTTGGTGAGCTGTGGGTAGGTAACTACAAACCACAACGTTACAACCAATTATTTGCGTCAATCCAAACACTGAATAGCCAAATTGAATCGCTCAATTTAACCTGCGATTACTACGATTTCATAGTAATTGATGAAGTACATCACGTAAGCGCTGCAAGTTACCGCGCTACATTAAACCACTTTACACCCACAATATTACTTGGCTTAACTGCTACACCAGAGCGACAAGATGGCGCAAATATACTCGATGATTTTTGCGGTGTAATAGCCGCCGAAATTCGATTGCCAGAGGCAATAAATCAACGCCATTTATGTCCATTTCAATACTTTGGATTAGATGACGGTACCGACCTAAGTCAAATAACATGGCGCGGCGGCCGTTACGATATAAGCGAATTAAGTAACCTTTATACAGGGGAGAACAGCCGCGCTAACAAAATTATATCGAGCTTGGCTGATATCGTAACCAATGTTCACAACATTAAAGCGTTGGCATTTTGTGTAAGCCAAAAACACGCGGAGTTTATGGCTTCTAAATTCAACTTAGCAGGCATAAACGCCGATGTGCTGACCAGTAAAAACACCAATGAGCGCGCGGCCAAACAACAAACACTGCGCCAAGGCGAAATACAAATACTTTGCGTGGTTGATATTTTTAACGAAGGTGTCGATATTCCAGAAGTCGATACCCTGTTATTTTTACGCCCAACCGAAAGCCTAACGCTGTTTTTACAGCAACTCGGCCGTGGTTTACGTTTACCTGATAACAGCCAAAAGCAATGTTGTACCGTGCTCGACTTTGTAGGCAACGCTCGCCCAGAATACGACTTTGCCAGTAAATTCCGCGCACTTATTGGTAAAAGTAACCAACCAATAAAAACCGAGATTGAAAACAACTTCCCACATTTGCCGCTGGGTTGCCGTATAGAGCTACAAAAACGCACTCAACAAACAATATTAAAAAATATTCAGCAAGCCATAAACACCAAGCGCCGTTTGCAACAGCTGATAAATAGCTATTCGCAACATACTAATGACGCGCTTACGCTTAGTAACTTTTTGCGTATAAACCCACAAGTCACGCTTGAAGATGTATACAAACCAAAAGATAAAAAACTCGGCGGCTGGCACTGGTTAAAAGGCGATGAAATACCCGCACAGCAAGCTGATATTTATGTCGCGTATTACCGCGCTATAAACACTCAATTACTCAGCTGCGACTCGCTCAGTTACCTATGCTTTTTACGTGATTTATGTGATAACGACTTTAGCTTTACCCCAACACCACAAAATCAACAGTACGCGCTTATAGCGCATTACAACTTTTGGGATACCACTGGCACAAGTTTAGGCTTTAAAACGCTCGAACAAAGCTTACAAGCACTTAAACACAAAGAGCTTCAGCACGAACTTGCTCAAGTAATTACGCTATTAATAAACCGTATTCACCAGCAAGAAAGTGATTTAGCGTGCCTACCTAATCATGCAATAAAATTACATAGCCGCTACACGCGACAACAAATACTTGCAGCTTTTGGCGCACACTCATTTGATAAAAAATCGACCGCTCGAGAAGGCGTTTTAGAATTTAAAAACCAAAACCTAGAGCTGTTATTTGTAACGCTTAATAAGTGTGAAAAAACCTACTCCCCCACAACGCTGTATCACGACTACGCAATCAGCCCTACCCTGTTCCACTGGCAAACGCAAAACAGCGCCCGCCCAGAACACGGCCGAGGCCTTAGTTACATTCAACACCAACAAACAGGCAAAACCATATTGTTGTTTGTGCGCGAACAAGGCAAAGACGAAAACGGCCGAACTATGGGGTTTGTAAACTACGGCGAGGTTAAATACCAAAGCCATAACGGCAGCCAGCCGATGAATATAACGTGGGAATTAACCAACCCCATGCCAAGTGAAATGTGGCATGAGGCGGGGAAATTGGCGGTTGGTTAATTGAGGAAAAAATGAAAGATATTTTTAATGTACTAAATGATGAATTAAATAAAACGAATAATTACAAAGAGCTTTATAACAGCCTACTTTCATGGAAAGAAGTATTTCTAATATCATTACTATTTACAGTATTAATTATTACCACTATTTTCATTCTAAATGATATGGATTCGTTTAATACTTTCAGTTTTATGTCAGGATCAATAATACTTTTTTCTGGAGTGTTTTTTATAGCATGTACACTCCAGCAATTATTTTCATTAATAAAAACAGGCAAAAACCCAAGTTCTGAAATATTCGATCCTATTTTAAACTCTATAGAAGCTCAAAATACTTTAGTTTTAAAAC
Source organism: Pseudoalteromonas sp. P1-7a (assembly GCF_001401855.1). Taxonomy (NCBI): domain Bacteria; kingdom Pseudomonadati; phylum Pseudomonadota; class Gammaproteobacteria; order Alteromonadales; family Pseudoalteromonadaceae; genus Pseudoalteromonas; species Pseudoalteromonas sp. P1-7a. The sequence continues at coordinate 4,099 of NZ_LKDU01000044.1, forward strand.
TATCTTGCTTCAATTTAAGAAAGATAGAGTTTGCGATAAATAGAATTGAATATGATATTATCCGGATAAGTAAGAGGTTAGGTTTACTCGTTGGAACAATTGAAAAGCTGAGCATTATTCCATTAGGCATAGCTGTATATTTTTCAGCAATAAAGTTTTTTGATAGTGATAATACATTAGAGCTATTTCATATTATTGCTTTATCATTTATTTTGGGAATATATATAGGAGCACTCATAGCATCTAGTGTGCTATTGAGGTTTGACTTTTTGCTCTTCAATTTAAAGGAAGCTAGCAAAATTAGAGAGTCAAGAGATAGATCAAACTTTCGAAAAAAGAAACTTTATAATGATAAAAATTAAGCCGTTCCCTAAATTAGTTCAGCTTACAGATAGCAATGTATGCGGTGCATACTGCGTTGCGGCAACTTTAGATGCTTTTGATCTTTTTCCATCGGTTCTGCCTCTTCAAATTAATAGCTTCTTTGGTAAGAAAATCAGTATTCCGCGGAATATAAGCTTAAAGGCTTTTGCAGATCATATATACCTAATTACAGGAATACTAAATACTGATGAACCATCTAAATATATTGAAAATAATGGCCTTAACTCTTTAGCCGCCATGGTTTATGTACTAGAAAAATGCAGTTTAAATGTAAGGCTATTTTTTAAAGATAAATCAGCCTTTGAAAACCTAAAAGAAGTTTATCCTGCTGAAATTGGGCTACTTAAGCAAAAAATAACTGTAAGCTCCTTTTTAAATGAGCGAGTAAGTACCGCTTTTAATAATATAGTAATTTATGCAATACAGCATGATTGCGGGGGTACGCACTATGTCGCTAATAATGAGAGAGGGGAATGGTTTGATCCAGCAGCCATAAACGGTAATGTTCTTTTTAAAAGTTTTGTTTCTATAGAAGTGTTTACTGAACAAAATGGCTGGAAATGGTTAGGTGTTTGCCTAAGCATATCTTTGGAAGATATATGAATTCAAAGCTATTAACTGCATCCCCTCTATAGTTAAAGCTGGTGAATGCTATTTTCATACATTCAAAGACTTTAATGTATGAAGTCAAGATTACCCTTATGATTCTAAATTGTAATTAAACTAATCTTAGTTATGCCAAAAGATTTAATACTTTGGCTATGAACCCTTGATAATCATATCTCATAGAGTACACGCTGAAAATGTAATCATTCTCAGCAATTTTTTTAATATCATATGAAAATGATTTATACCAAAACGTACCTTGTTTTGAGGCCCTAGATTCGATAATTTTGAAATTATCTTTAAGCTCTTTTTTAAATAAGTCAATTTCATGATTATTAGCCTTAGCTAAACTTACTTTTTTAGGAGTCTGCGTATATGTTCGAGATTTTTCTTCTACTGTTTTATTTTTAAACTCAATTATTAGTTCATCATCAAAGGAGTCTTCTAAGTCATTGATTAAGTCTTTTACCTTGATTATTTCTAGGTATATTTTATCCCAAGATTTACTATAAAATATAGCCGGCTCATTAGGTAATAGCAAACGCTTAGCTCTCCTAAAGTTTACTTTTAACCACCTCAAGTAGTCATATTCACTTTCAAAATTAATCTGTTCTGATGCAATAACTTCGACGAATTGCTCAAAGCTACAATACTCTGAGTCTACGTTAGATGCGTATTCATTTTTAAGATCATCTATGAAGTAATCTGTTATTTTATGTTTCCTTTTTGTATGTGATATTACAATTTCAACTATTTGGCAGATATTTTCCCAACTTATTTGGTAGTTTTTAGCAGGTTTTTTAGGGAGTTCATTTATTTTAAAAAAATAGTTATTTTCATTAATCCAATTTTCGTATTGCAATTGATTGATTAATTCTATTCCGTTTTCTTTATAGCTTAATAAAAATTCAATAAAGCTAGGAAATGAACAATGGTCAATATCTTCTTCAACCTCATCAATAACACTTTCATCTTCTTCATCAGCAAATGGCTCACCATAAAGAAATCCCAATAAAACATCTTCAAGAACTTTCCCATTAATATTTTTAAGTTTTAAAATAGGTGACTCAATATAATCAATATTTTTGATGCCAAAGCCTATTGCCATCAAAATATCTTTATACATAAAATCATAATTTTCTACTGCGGCTTTTAAATAACCAGTCATATTTTTAGTATCAATATCTTTAGGGCCAACAGATAGTAACAACCTTTTGTACCTTCTAAGATAAGCCGCTTTTAACCAAAAGTGACGTTCTAAATAATCTAAATGGGGAATATCACTTGCTAAGCCATTGCATTCTTGGCAGCTTCTAACTAAAGTTTTTGAATACAAGTCCCTTTGTTCTGAAGGTATCTTAACATTCAATGCCGGTACATGATCCCACTCTAAACGTATTATTAAAGAAGCTTTGCGACCACAGTAATGACAGAATGTATCATCTTGGCCATTTGACATTGGGAAGATAGGTTTATAACCAACATTATTATTTATCCTATGAGACATTCTGTTACTCCATACAATTAAGATTTTCGGATTATAAACACCAATATACCCATACACTCCAATTCCCCGTGATCACACCTGAAACGATCGTAATGATGAGTAATTTACAGCATGGATGCTGTACAAAGCGTAGCTTGGCCATGGATGGCCTATCTACGCTGGTTACGTTCACATCATTAACGTAAGTTGAAGATAAAGTGTGATCCTCGGGTGCGCCGTGGGATTCCAAAGGGTGGACGGCGGTATTCACCCTTTGGTTGCCATTGCCAACGCGATAAAACCTCGAATAGAGGTTATTAAATCCCTAAAGATCTCACGCAAAATAGCTATCCAAAAAGCTTCGCTTTTAACGCCAGCAAGCTGCGCGTCTACACGTTATAGCACGATATAAAATCGCGACTACGAAACCACTTGTTTAAAGCGTGCGAATGTTCGCATGCTTTCATCTGCAATTATTACTTCGTAATCTGGGTTTTGAGCGATTAGCTCGTATTCCCCATTTGGTAATTTATTAACTTTGCGCAGTAAATACTGCCCGTCTCCGCTTATATCGTCTCGCTCTATCGCGACTATTTGACCGCGTAGCGAGCCGGCTCTATCAGAGGTTATAAGTTCAAGTAGCAGTAAATCACCATCAAGTATTGGGTGTTTACCACCGTTCATAGAGTTACCCGATGCGCGTGCTAAAAAATGCACGTTAGGGTCAAGCTTGCCTGCGCCAAGTGGCGCGTCTAAATATTCAACATCGCTGCTATCGCCAGTTTTAAAATGCCCACAGGCAATTTTAATATTGGGGAAGTAACGTAACTTCAATGCGTTAATGATGGTTTTAAGATTAGCCTTCGGCTCCGCCGCCAAATTTGTTTGCTCTGATTTATTTACAACTTTTGAAAATTTAAACACCTCAGCTTTCGGCTTTGCTTCTTCAAAACTGTTTTTGCCAAGCCATAATTTAGCACTGCTTGATTCAGCTACTTGATACGCCCAATTGCTTACTGCAAGCGATTTATCTGCATCGCAATAAAAGTAAGGTTGCAGTTTATTAGTTATTTCGGCTTTATGAATATCAAGGTTTTGTTCTAGCCAGCGGTCGCGGTGAGCAAAAGCTGCGAGGTGGTCTCGCTTATTGTTATTACAATCAGCATGCGCAGCAACAAAGTTATGTGCTAAGTCGTTTGGATAGCGCTTAAAAGGAATAAAGTGATCGATCTCTGGCGTTTTTTTAGTTTCTTTTTCATTTTTTAGATTCATTGGCTTTTGGCAGTAAAAACAAAGCCCGTCTTGAATATCTATCAATAGTGGAGCTACGACTTTTAACGCAGCTCTATTACTGCCAAACAAAAACTCTTGTAGCTGGCTTTGCGAGCCTAATAGCGTTTGATTTGCTTTTATAGTTTGTACCTTCTCTACCCATTCAGTAACACTAAGATGCACAACTAAATCGTAAAAACGCCTAAAACACTGAGCTATACCAGCATTTAAAACAATACGTTTAGGCTCTCTACCTTTACCTAAAAGTATATGGGGATATAAAAAACATTCTTCTTTTCCCGAAAGTAACTGTAAGCGCCAAAGAGGGCCATCAATAAATGTTCGCCTAAGAGAGCTTATTACTTGGCTATATTGTTGGTAGTTTTTGAATGCGTTGTAACTTTTCACACCTATATTTTGTAGTTTAAAAATTTCGGTGATGAACTTTGCCTGGCCTTGGCTATTTTGCTTTAACAGCATGTCTTCGGCATTAGTAATAATATCTGTAGAGTGCGCAGCGTAAGGCATTGAGTGGTTCCAATAAAGTTGGATAAATTTATCGATTAACGTGTCGATTTTTATTTCCATTGGAGCACTCTGATCTTCACTTTGCTGTTCTACGCAAATATCAGCAATAGCATGTAATAGTGCATATTTATAAGTTGCGGTGAATTCGCCCTCAACTAGCATGCGCTGAATATAAGCAATAAAGTCGAGTTGCTGCTGCATTGCGCCAATCATAAAGTGGGAACAGCCTTTATTAAGGCATTGAGCCACACTTCGCTTTCGCGCTCTGGGCGCTGATCAACACTTTGCCAGTGCTTGATTATGCGAAGTTGTGTGTGCTGATTGATTAGGTCACTCAATAACTGCTCGGTTAAATCGGTAAATTTACGGCCATTATGTTCGCGTTCTTGCGTGCCGTATTTAAACGATACATACAAAACGCCATTAGGTTTAAGCGCACTTTGTAGGTTTAAAAACACCTGTGGTAACTCTACTTTTGGTACATGCAATAAACTCGCACAGCACCAAATGCCATCGTATTTATTTATACACTCAAGTTGTTGAAATTTTTTAACCGCTACTGGTTGTTGTAAGTAATTACTGGCTAACTTTGCAAGTGCGGGGCTTGCATCAAAGGCCGACACACTAAAACCTTGGCTTTTAAAATAGGCGGCATCACGTGCTGAGCCACAACCAGCATCTAGCACATGGCCGTTTTGTGCAACATACGGTAAAAACTCACGGTAAAGCGCCGACATATCAACATTAAGTGTTGAGTCGTTAAAAGTTTGTGCATGTTGGTTATAATAATTTAGTGTGGTATTGGGCACTGCTTATACCGCTCCTTGGCTTTTGTACGTTTGCAACGTTAATGCTGTATTCATCTTTGTTTAATCTACAGGAACAGGCCAATAAATTAAAGAACTTATAAGTAGGTTTTTTTAGCTTAATACGCTGTTTGTATTGAATTTTGCACTAATCATCCCCCCTCAACCGTAAACTCTTTGGTTTTAGATACATTTTTTTACAACTTTAACGTCTCATTCATTATTATATTGTTTTGCTGGGTTATACTGTTTAAATAACGATTAAAAACGTACCTTAGAGTTTTAATGAATAAATTAATAACCTTATTAATGTGTGTATTGTTTAGTGCTTCTTGGGGTGTGTTTGCCTGCGAAAAAACACTAACGGTTGCCTCGCATGATGCTTTTTGGCCGCCTTATGTTATGGGTATTAATGGGCAGTTTCAGGGTAAAGAGGTAGAAGCATTAAATATTATTTTTAAAGACTCGCCTTTTTGCTTTGAAGTAAAACTGTTGCCTAATTCTAAACGGGCTTTTACCGAGCTGCGCTATGGCCGAATAGACATAGGCTGGGCGGCCAGCTATACCAATGAGCGCGCTAAACACGTTCATTTTACAAAGCCGTACCGCACCGAGGTTATGCGTTTATACGAAAATATAAACAATTTACATAAAGCTAAAAATTTAGCCGAAATTTTTGACCAAGGTTTAACCATTGGCGCTAATTTTGGTAGCTATTATGGCGAAGAGTTTGAGCAGTATAAACACAGCCATAAAAAACAAATTGAGTACACTAGTGCAACCAGTAAGCGCTTTGAAATGCTTAATAAACAACGTATAGATTACGCAATAGAAGACGAGCTAGTAGGCAATTATTTAAGTAAGCGGGGTAAAAATTTAATTGCGGCCCCTACTATACCCGCTATAAATAAAGATCAAATACACTTAATGCTGAGCAAAAAAACAGTAACGCTTGATGAGGTTAACATTATTAACGCGCATATTTTAAAAAAGAACGCGGCGCTTAAGGCGTTATTTGAATGAGTAGATTGCGTATATATTTAGTAATATGGGTAGCCTGTTTAGGGCTGTTTTGTGCCAGTGCGGTGGCGTGTGATAAAACAATTAACGTAGGCACTAACGAGCGCTATTGGCCGCCGTATGTTGTACTAAAAAATAATGCTTTAACGGGTTCTGAAATAGAGGTAATTAAAACCATTTTTAAAGACTCTCCCTTTTGTATAAATTTTACCTTATTACCTAACTCGCAACGTGCCTTAGAAGAGTTAAAACATGGCCGTATAGATTTAATGTTTGCGGCGAGCAAAACCCGCGAACGTGAGGTGTACGCTCACTTTAGTTTGCCTTACCGCGAAGAAGCTATGATGTTGTATCAACACACAGACTCGGCAAACATTAGCTCCTTAGAGCAGCTTTTTAAAAAAGGCTTAACAACGGGTATTAATGGCGGTAGCTATTTAGGGCAGGCATTTAAAGCATTAAGTGAAAAGTATAGTGAGCAAATAGTGCTTACCTCCGAGGCCGATAAACGCTTTGCTTTACTTAATAAAAAGCGGGTAGATTTTGTAGTGGATGATTCGTTAGTGGCCGCTTACTTTACTAAAAATTACGCTGGTATATTGCCGGTTGAGCAAGTAGCGCCTGTTCACGTAAATAATGTGCATTTTATAATGAGCAAAAAAACAATAACGCTTAACGAGGTTGCTGTAATTAATCGCCTTATTAAAAATAACAAGGCGGCTATTAAGCGCATTTATAACCTCTATTAAACTGTGGCTTTCCCCTTACTGTTTATTTATAACTTAACTTTCAGCCCTTTTAGGTGTGTATCTTTTACCTTTCATTACCGTGGGGGGATCTGTATAATTCGCCAGCTAATTTACCCTATTGCTTGGTCTTGTTTGTGGCGTTTTGCTGCAGTTGGCCCCTGTCAGTACTCATTCTAGGACTAACTTTTTGATCTCCACCGCAAATATTACGATGCAGTTTGGCGCAGAGCCGTTGTTTGAAAACATTTCAGCTAAATTTGGTAACGGTAACCGTTACGGTTTAATTGGCGCTAACGGCTGTGGTAAGTCGACCTTCATGAAAATTTTAAGCGGTGCGCTTGTGCCAAGTGCGGGTAATGTGTCGATTACGCCGGGGCTTAAAGTAGGTAACTTAAGCCAAGACCAATTTGCTTTTGAGCAATACAGCGTTGTAGATGCCGTAATTATGGGCGACGTAGAGCTTTGGAAAGTAAAGCAAGAGCGCGACCGTATTTATTCATTACCCGAAATGAGCGAAGAAGACGGCATGAAGGTGGCCGACCTTGAAAGCGTTTTTGCCGAAATGGACGGTTACACAGCCGAAAGCCGCGCTGAAGAAATACTAATAGAAGCGGGTATAGATAAAGAGTTTCATTATGGGTTAATGGCAAACGTTGCCCCAGGTTGGAAACTACGTGTGCTTTTAGCGCAGGCGCTATTTGCAAACCCAGACATACTGCTACTCGATGAGCCAACCAATAACTTGGATATTCATACTATTACGTGGCTTGCTAATGAGCTTAATAAACGTAAATGCACCATGATTATTATTTCGCATGACCGCCATTTTTTAAATTCGGTATGTACTCACATGGCCGATATTGACTACGGCGAGCTGCGAATTTACCCAGGTAATTACGAAAAGTTTTTAGAAGCGTCTAGCTTACAGCGTGAGCAGTTATTAGCCGAAAACGCTAAAAAGAGTGCTGAAATTGATGAGCTACAAGACTTTGTTAACCGCTTTGGCGCAAACGCCTCAAAGGCTAAGCAAGCCAGTTCGCGCGCTAAAAAAATGGAAAAAATAAAGCTAGACGACGTTAAAGCGTCAAGCCGTATGAGCCCGTCACTGAGCTTTGACGAGGGTAAAAAAATGTATCGCCAAGCGCTTGAAGTCACCAAGCTTGGCCACGGTTTTGATGGCGAAACCTTATTTAGCGGCGGCGACTTTTTATTAGAAGCCGGCGCTAAACTTGCCATTATTGGCGAAAACGGTGTGGGTAAAACCACTTTTTTACGCTGTTTGGTAAACGAGCTAAAATGCAATGAAGGCGAGATTAAATGGTCAGAAAATGCGACCTTTGGTTACTGCCCGCAAGACAGCACAAAAGATTTTGATAACGATTTAACGTTATTCGATTGGATGTCGCAGTGGCGCACAGCCAAGCACAACGATTTAATGGTGCGCGGCATGTTAGGGCGTTTATTGTTTACCGCCGACGATGCAAACAAAAAAGCGCGTAACTGCTCAGGTGGTGAAAAAAACCGTTTGTTATTTGGTAAGTTAATGATGCAAGACGTAAACGTACTGGTAATGGACGAGCCAACCAACCACATGGATATGGAAGCCATTGAAGCGCTTAATAATGCATTAAAAGACTTTAAAGGCACGCTTATTTTTGTAAGCCACGATCGCGAGTTTGTATCGTCATTAGCGACCCGTATTATTGATATTAAAGATAAACAAGTTATTGATTTTCAGGGTACGTTTGATGAATACCTAGCAAGCATAGAAGAGAAAAAAATTGCTTAAGTTGTAGCCACGATTTTATATCGCGTCTGTTTTAGGTTTAAGTTTTTAGGTTTCAAAATTAAAAATAAAGCCTAAACCATTTTAAAAAGGTGCTGTTTAGCACCTTTTTTTGTGGGTGTTTGAATAGGCGGGTGTGCATTGTTTTAGCCATAAGAGCTAAGCCCAACCCTGTAGACGCACATTGCTTTCGTTTAAAAGCAACGTTTTTGCCCTGTGCAAACCCCTTTGCTAAAGCCATGAGAAGCTACGCTTTTAACGTGAGCAAGCTCAACGTCTACAAGTAAAATTAACACCGGAGCTTAACCCTGCTCTGTAGACGCTCATTGCTTTCGTTTAAAAGCAACGTTTTTGCCCTGCTGTTAAATCCTTTTGCCAAAACCATGAGAAGCTGCGCTTCTAACGTGAGCAAGCTCAACGTCTACAATTAAAATTAACGCAGGGGCTATCCTTCTAAAGTGAGCACGCACAACAAATACAAGCTCAAAGCTAAAATTTAGACAATAAAAAAGGGGAGCAATGTTGCTCCCCTTTTATGCCTATTAAAATGATTTATTTAAGATCAAATCTGTCGGCGTTCATTACTTTTACCCATGCGTTTACAAAGTCATGTACAAAACGTTCGTTGTTGTCGTCTTGTGCGTAAAATTCGCTTAATGCACGTAATATAGAGTTTGAACCAAACACTAAATCTATACGTGTTGCAGTCCATTTTATGGTGCCTGTTTTACGTTCAACAATGTTGTAAACACCTGGCTCAGACGGTTTCCAGTTATTGGCCATGTCGGTTAGGTTTACAAAAAAGTCGGTAGAAAGCGTGCCTACATTATCTGTAAATACACCGTGCTTGCTGCCTGCGTAGTTGGTGCCTAGCACGCGCATTCCGCCAAACAGTACGGTCATTTCTGGTGCAGTTAGGCCCATTAGCTGGCTACGCTCTAACAGTAGCTCTTCTGGCGATACGCTAAAGTCACCTTTAAGGTAGTTTCTAAAGCCGTCGTGCACTGGCTCTAACGGTTCAAACGATTCGGCATCGGTCATTTCGTCGGTTGCATCGCCGCGCCCTGGCGCAAACGGTACTGTTACATCAACACCAGCTTGTTTTGCCGCTTGCTCTACTGCAGCTGCGCCACCTAATACGATTAAATCTGCAATGCTGATAGGTTTAGCTAACCCTGCTTTAAATTTTTCAAGGGCGTTAAGTACGTTTGCTAGGCGCTCTGGCTCATTACCCTGCCAATCTTTTTGCGGAGCTAAGCGAATACGCGCGCCATTTGCACCACCACGGCGGTCTGAACCACGGTACGTACGTGCGCTATCCCAGGCTGTAGTAATTAAATCGGTTGCGCTTACGCCGCAATCAAGAATTTGTGCTTTTAGCTCGCTAATCTCATCCTCTGATAAGGTGTAGTCAACACTTGGAATTGGGTCTTGCCAAATTAGGTCTTCGCTTGGTACATCTTTACCTAAGTAACACGCTTTAGGGCCTAAGTCGCGGTGTGTAAGTTTAAACCATGCGCGGGCAAACACGTCAGAAAAATACTCAAAGTCGTCGTTAAAACGTTCAATAATTTTACGGTAGATTGGGTCTACCTTCATGGCCATATCGGCGTCGGTCATCATTGGGTTTAAACGAATTGATGGGTCTTCTACATCTACCGGTTTGTCTTCTTCTTTAATATTTACAGGCTCCCATTGGTGCGCACCTGCAGGGCTTTTAGTTAGTTCCCACTCGTAATTTAATAGTAAGTGGCAGTAGCCGTTGTCCCATTTTGTTGGGTGGGTTGTCCACGCGCCCTCTAGCCCCGATGTTACGGTATTGCGGCCAAAGCCGCCTTCTTTAGTGCTGTTCCAACCTAGGCCTTGCTCGTGTACGTCGGCTGCTTCGGGTTCTGGGCCTAAGTGTTCAGCTTTACCGTTACCGTGAGTTTTACCCACTGTGTGGCCACCTACGGTAAGCGCTGCGGTTTCTTCATCGTTCATTGCCATACGTGCAAAGGTTTCACGTACGTGCTGCGCCGTTTTAAGAGGATCGGGTATACCATTTACACCTTCTGGGTTTACGTAAATTAAGCCCATTTGTACTGCAGCTAATGGATTTTCCATTGTGTCGGGCTTTTCTACGTTGTCGTATCGCTCATCACTTGGTGCTAGCCATTCTTTTTCTGCGCCCCAGTATATGTCTTTTTCTGGGTGCCATATGTCTTCACGTCCCCCTGCAAAGCCATAAATTTTTAAGCCCATTGATTCGTATGCCATATTACCGGCCAAAATAAATAGGTCGGCCCATGAAAGTTTATTGCCGTATTTTTTCTTAATTGGCCATAGTAGTCGGCGCGCTTTATCTAGGCTTGCGTTATCTGGCCACGAATTAAGCGGTGAAAAACGCTGGTTACCGGTGCTTGCACCGCCACGGCCGTCTGATAATCGATACGTACCTGCAGAGTGCCATGCCATGCGGATCATTAAGCCGCCGTAATGACCCCAATCGGCAGGCCACCAATCTTGGCTATCGGTCATAAATGCTTTTAGGTCTGCTTTAACTGCGTCTAAATCGAGAGATTTGAATGCTTCGGCGTAGTTAAAGTCTGTGCCGTAGGGGTTTGATTTGGTGTCGTGCTGATGAAGAATGTCTAAATTTAGAGTATTTGGCCACCAATCTGTGTTTACTTTAGAAATAACTGAGTTACTACCGTGCATTACCGGGCATTGGCCCGTTTTAGTGCTGCTCATTATCAGCTCCTTACTTTAAATGAAGAGTTTAACTATTTTACTCAAGCCCCAGCGCCTACATTTGAAGTAACACGCTAAGGTGTATTAATTTTGCGCATAATTTTTGTTTACTGCCCAAACAATATAGACCCCAAATATTACATTCGCCAGTGTATTAACTTGAATTAAATCGATTGAAACCATTGGTTTATTGGATAATGTTTAAGCGCTGAAATTTAAGTGATCGGATTAAATAGTTAACCCGTAATGTTATGTGAAGGGTTTGAAAGTGGCTTTTAATTAAGCGCACATTGGAATACCCCCCTTCACCATGAAATTAAAGTTGTTTATAAAGGTGCATTACTAAGCCCAATGCACCTTTACTTTATAACTTATTGAAATCTATTTTAAATAATTAAGTAAATGTTCAGATTAACTTGATTATTATGACCACTCACTCCTGTTATTTCCCTGCGACAATTTATTGTTGTTTTAAGCAGTTTTGCCAGTCCACTTTGGGCTGGCTTTTTTTTTCCTAACACTTAGTGCGCTTTAAAGTTATGTGAGTTTGCTATGTTGTTTTATGTTCAAAGCCAACACGCCCTAGTGCCAATAAGCCTTGCATGTTAAAGTGCGGTTAGTCACTAATAATTAACTTAGGCGTACCCATGCGTTTTTATATATCTATTCTATTTATTTGTTTTTTTTCGCTTTTAAATACTGTTAATGCACAAGAGTCAGCTGCCCCAACAGAACAGCAACAGCAACAAGCGTTAGCACAATTAAATGAGCCTATGTATAAACCGCTTTTAGAACGCTATATTCTTGATGAGTTAAAAGCTGTTCGCCAAGACCAACAACAATTACGCGAAGATGTAACTAAACAAGTTACCCACGCCCAATTAGACACCGCCGACAGAGCGCTTATTTACACCACCGACACAATAAATAATGTGTTTTTTATTATTACTGCTACGGCTTCTATTTTGGTTTTAGTAGGTTGGAACTCGCTGCGCGATGTTAAAAACAAAGTAGAAGACATAGTAAATACGCGTGTAAGTGTGATCACTGACGAGTACGAAGACCGCCTAAAAATTCTTGAAGAAAAACTACGTGTACGCTCAGAAGAAATACTCAGTAACCAGGAGCGTATATCAGTCACTAACGAGGTGCATTCTTTATGGATGCGCGCAAACCTAGAAAGCGACTTTGCAAACAAAATAGAAATATTTGACGAAATTTTAAAACGTAAGCCGGAAGATGTAGAAGCCATTGCCTACAAAGCGGATGCATTATTAGAGCTAAACGAAACCGCCAAAGCCATTGAGTTATGTAACCAAGCCATTGATATAGATAGCGACTACGGCTATGCCTACTGGCAGCGTGCATGTGCGTATGCACTTACACACAAACATGCCGATGCATTGGCCGATATTAAAATGGCCCTTGATTACTCGCCAAACTTACGTAATGAGTTATTGCACGAAAGCGCATTTGCCAGCCTGCACGATAACGACAGCTTTAATGCGATAGTCGCAGGTAGCTAGAGTTTTATAGCCAAGATGCTAACGTGTTGATATAAAAGCTGTTGTGGTTTTTTATCATTGCGTTAGCTACACGCCTAAGCCATGAGAAGCTTCGCTTCTAACGTGAGCAAGCTCAACGTCTACAAGTCAAATTAACACCGGTGCTAAACCCAACCCTGTAGACGCACATTGCTTTCGTTTAAAAACAACGTTTTTACCTAAACGTAAACCACTTTGCCAAAGCCATGAGAAGCTTCGCTTCTAACGTGAGCAAGCTCAACGTCTACAAGTCAAATTAACGCCGGAGCTAAGCCCTGCCCTGTAGACGCACAGCTTGCTGGCGTAACGAGCGATAGCTCGTAAATATTAAACCAATACAATCACAAAGAGGTGAAGAGGCGCTTCGCTTTAGAGAAGTAACTAGCATCTAGCGCGAGCAAGCTTCGCGCCAACCTTCACTCCTCTTTTTTTCTCTTTGTGCAATACATCATTTGAGTAATGAGAAGCTTCGCTTCTAACGTGAGCAAGCTCAACAAATAAAATGTTAACGTTAGCGTTTAAAGTATAAATCGATGGCTTTGGTGAGGAGTTCGTCGAGTTGCTCTTCGAAGGTATCTATATCAATTTCAAAGTGGTTTAAATAAGCTTTGGCCTGCACTCGCGACAAGTTACGGTTTTTTACGCTGTACTGGCGCTCATCTTTTTGTTTATCAAAACGCGGTAAAAACAAAAATTGCCCGTAATAAGGTGATTTAATGTGCTTGTTAGCATAACGACAAAAGTCTTCTATGTGATCTGCGCCTTGCGGCCCTAAACACCCAGGCTCAACGCGGTACATTAAGCGAATTTTTTTGTCGTCTGCTAACTGCATAGTATGCCTTTTATTATCTAAAAAATAATACGCGGATTATTTTTCCATCTTTTATTTGGTAGCTCGAAACTAACTCAGAGCGTTTATCTACCACGTTTTCGTCTGTTGAACAGGTTTCTGATAGCTCGTGATCTATTACTATGTCGCCGTGCACAATACGCTTTATTGGTGAGCTATTAATGCACTTTAATTTTTTAAACATTAAGCCGTAACGGGCTATGAGCTTTTCTTTTCCTTTAAATAATAGCTCATTAGGAAAAATATAAAACTCTACATCTTCATCGTACATACGAATAAATTGTTCAATGTTACGTGCGTTATAAGCTTCAACTAATTGCTCTACAACAGCGAGCGACTCACGAGACTGCTTAGCTTTAGCTTGTTGTTTTGCAGTTAATGCTTCTTTGGCTTGGGTTACCGCTTTTTCTGCCTCGGCTACGGCCGCTGCTTTTTCTACTTTGGTTTTTGGTTTTTCTACCGGTTTAGGGGTTTCGCTACCTAGTACTTTTGAATCATCAGGTTTAGTTGTCTCTACTTTTGGCGTTTTAAGCTTTGGGGCTTGGTACTCAAGTGTGTTTAACTTTTCATCTTTTGGTTGCGAACTGCTGGCTTGAGTAGAGCTTGACGCTTGCTCGGTGCTTTTTTGCTCTTGTTGACTCTCTTCGGTTTGATCTGCTGCGTAACTGATCAGGGCTACTGTGGCAATAAGCGTGGCAAAAATAATAGATAACGATTTCATAACTTTCCTAATATGAACATATAACGCTGTTAATGCTGCAACATAACAAATTTGAGCGTTTTCGGGTAGCAATTAAATGATTGTTATACACTTTACCAATACTGCTCAACCGTTATGTGCCCTGGGTCTCTGCGTCGGTTTCGTTTAAAATTTTTGTCTAAAAGTAAGTCGGTTGTGTCTTTCACCATCTGTGGGTTACCGCAAATCATAAATTGGGCATTATTTGGGCTTGGGGCTTTGCGCGCCTTCCTAAATAGCTCGCCGTTTTGAATTACTGTAGTAATACGCCCTTTTAAGCCCTGCTGTGGCTCTTCACGGCTTACTACCGGCATATAGCTAAGTTGTAAAGGATGTGCGTTTATAAGGGTATGTATTAAATTTTGATAACTTAAATCGGCATTAAAACGTACGCCGTGCACTAAATTTATCTGCGTGTATTTTTGCCATACCTCTTGTTGCTGCAAAATAGATAAAAACGGCCCTATTGCGGTGCCTGTGCCTAGCATCCATAACTGCTCACTCGGTGGTATTTCGTCTAGGGTAAAAAAGCCTGTGGCGCGTTGCTCTATTAATACAGTGTCGCCAGGTGTTAATTGCGCCAGCTTAGGCGATAATAAACCACCTTCTACATTAATGAGGTAAAATTCTAAATCGGGGTTATTAGGCGCGTTTACATAAGAATATGCCCGTGCAATACGCTTATCTCCATCCATAATCGAGAGCTTAGTAAACTGCCCTGCTTTAAATGGCTCTACACGTGCGTTTACGACTAAACTAAACAGTGTATCGCTCCACCATATTACTTTTTTTACAGTTGCATCTACCCAGTTAGACATAGTCAACTCCATAGCTTAACGCTTTAAAAATGATAAATGGTTGTAATTTATACACTAGCATTAACTTAAGTAGAGTGACACTGCGAGCAACTACTTTTTAAACATAACGTTTTTACTTTGGGTAACATTGATTTTATTAAAAAGATGAGTAGCAGCGGCTTTATGCCGCAAAGAAATTAATACAAATACGCGAGGTAAACTCCAGCTACTTTTTTTTTAATGCGCACATTGCTGGCGTTTTAAAAACAACGTTTTACGTTGTGTAAACCCCTTTGCCAAAGTCATGAGAAGCTGCGCTTCTAACGTGAGCAAGCTCAACGTCTACAAGTAAAATT
>NZ_LKDU01000045.1:0-18669 GCF_001401855.1 Pseudoalteromonas sp. P1-7a
CCTATTCCGCCTTGTTTACCAGACCAATTATCAACCTTGCGGCCATTTCTTCCAATTCGCAAATAAGCTGAATTTATAATTACTTCGCCAGATTTTGCAAGCAGTGAATCTACTCTAATTGTATTTACAGCTTCAGGGTATAGACGGTGATTAAATGAATGTTGTTGTATTATTTCTTCAATTAAATAACTTCCAGAATATTCAGAGAATAGTTTTTTAACCAACTCCGATGAGCTATAAGTTTTTCCTGACATTTCAAACTTTTTATTTGTACTGATATTAATAACGTTGACTCCTGCTCCTTGGCATGAGTCAATTACTGGCTTAATAACTATTGTATCAACCGAGATAGTATCTAGCACAACATCAGCATTAACACTATTTAGTCCCGTATACTCATTTTTGATAGCATTGTACGAAATAACATTAATTAACTTTGCAGTCGGTATACCGGCATCGACCATCAATTTATGAAATAAAAATTTATCATCTGCAAACACCGCATATCTACTATCATTCAAATACTGCTTTCTGAAATTGCCAAACAAAACACCTGTGACATATAATTTTGTGTCATCCAAACTTTTACCTTTTTTGTAACCATCGTATTTAAAGTAATTGTTAGGCCAATACTTTATAGCTTTGTCAAAAGGTATAGGTCTTTAAGTTGCTTAAAAAAAGGCTTCCTTTCGCTGTCACGAAACACTTTAAAAATAACATCATTGTATAAATTACCAAGCCTGCTTTTATTCGTAACACTCAACATATCAACTTCCTTATTTAAATTTCTCGGTTAGCAATAACATTAAAAATTTAGTATTTGTTTTTAAATATCGCTTCCACATTCTGCCTGGCTCTTGAATTACCCTGTATAGCCACTCTAAACCAGCTTTTTGCATCCACTGCGGTGCACGCTTTACTTTGCCTGCTACAACATCGAACGTACCGCCTACTCCCATAACAAAGTCTACACCGAGTTTGTCTTGCCATTTATTAATAAAGTTTTCTTTTTTAGGAGAGGTAATCGCAACAAATAATAACTTAGCGCCCGATTCGCGTATTTTAGTGACCACGGCTTCTTCATCATCCCAAAAGTAGCCATCGTTATAACCTGCTATGTTTAAATTTGGGTTCTGTGCTTTAACTTTACTTACTGTTTTGCTAACTACCTCATCGGTGGCACCTAGCAAAAACACAGGAAAGTCTCGCTTGGCACTCATGGCTAATAATTCATGAAATAAGTCAACTCCTGCTACACGCTCTGGCACATCGTGCCCTAAAAAACGCGCACCGAATACTACACCCATACCATCAATATTAATTACCTCACACGCTTTAACCGACTCAGCTAAAACAGAATCTTTTTGCATATTAACTATTTTGGCTACATTAACCACAACATGCTGTAAAAATTGCTTTTGCTCAATTCTGTTTTCGATAAAAGACACCGTTTCTTGCATAGTGGCAATATCCATGGGTGCTTTTAAAAATTCAATACGTTTCATTGTTGAGTCCGTTTTAAAGTTGTTCAATAACTGCATTTTTGGTGCTATTCATTTTTTGTCGATTAAAATAAGCAAACGAATAATATACCCATGCCTGTGTCCAACGCACATAGTCAACCTTATTGGTAAAATACTTATTTTTTTGATAAATAAAACGCTGCTTTTTAGGCATATATAGGGTCTGAATAGCGCGGTTTATTACTTTTTCGGCCATTATAAAGTCATCTGGCGTTTTACCTACTTTTAATAACGTAAAAACAGCCTGCGACACACTGTGCATATCGAGTGGGTAACGATTATTATTGTAATATTTTGCGGTGCCATCTTGCTCAAACAAATGCGTTTTATAATAAGTAAGACCTTTTGCAATTGCATCCTCAAACTCATCCGTTTGCAATTCATCGCTCAGTAAGCGCAACGCTTCTAGATTATAACCGGTATGAAAGCCATCAATAAACTGGTGATGATGGCGAGCACCATATACCCATGAACCATCAGCCCCTTGCTCACTTACCGACTGCCTTGCAGCATCTAAAGCAAGCTGTTTGTAGTGTTGGTCGTTGGTAAGTACGGCAACCTTTGCAACCCATGCAGCGCCCCAAAGGCTAGCATTATGGACAAATGCAGTTTCACCCGGTATGTAACCAAAAAACTGTCTACCATCACATTTTTTATATAATGTTTTTACAATAAAATGCGCACTATCAATTGCAGGTTCGCTGTATTTTTTGTCTCTGGTAATTTCACTTAATGCATATAAAGCCTGTGCTACATAAATAGTAGTAATTACGTTTGGCTTACCTTTAGGTACAAAAAAAGCACGAGCATTCCAGTCAAAGTGGTAACCCCAACAACTATGCTGCCAAATAGATTTATCACTTTGCTGGGTCAATAACCAATCAGCTAGGTTTATCGCTTCATCTAAATAAGTTTGCTCATTAGTTGCTTTATAGTCTTCTAATAAACCTAAAATAAATAAGCCAATGCCCTTAGGGTTACGCTTTTTAGGTACAGCACATAATGGCCGCAAGTTAATAGCTAAACGTTTATGAAGCTGAATCCAAGCAAGCCCTACAATGCCTTGCTTAAACCTTGGAAATAATTCAAATAACTTACTATTGAGCCCATCAAACGGATCTTGGCCTGCATAACTATTACTTTTTGCTTTGTTAAACATTTTCCTTGTTATTAGATCAAGCTGACTGCTCATTTTTCGGCCTTAGTAATTAGTTGCTGATAATAATCTGATAAGGTTTTAGCCACAACATCATCCTTAAAGCACTTTAAAAATTTAACTTTTGCAGCCTCACCTAATTGAGTTCGTTTATCTGAACTCTGGGCAAGCTCACTTAAGGCACTAGAAATTTGATCAACATTACCAGGCTTTACTAACAAACCATGTTCATTATGTGTAATGGCATCTTCTACAGCACCTACAGGAGTCGTGATAACAGGTAAACCAACAGACATAGCCTCAAGAATACTCATTGGTAATCCCTCAGCATAACTTGGCAGCACAACAACATCAGTTCGAGCCAACAAATCAAGTTTTTGGTCTTTATTGATCCAGCCTAAAAACTCTACTTTTTCAGAAATACCAAGCCCGTTACATAATGTAACTAAACTATCAACATCGCCATTTCCTGCGACAAGTAAACGTGCATTATCGTTTTCAGATTTTGCAAAAGCATGTATTAAATCTTTAATGCCTTTACGCTCACTAAGCTCACCCATAAACGTAAAATTGCATGTATCGTGAGCCGTATTATTTAAATGTAACTCGGGAACAGGGTTATATAATACATTCCATTTTTTATCCATGACTTCATTTAAGGTATTTTCCCAATAACTACCTAAACATAACCTCAGGTCATAAAGGTTAAATACATAATCTAAATACGTTTTTTTAAAACCATCTGCATTCTTATAATACGAATCTAGATTTGCTGCATGGTTTTGATAAATTGTTGGTATTCTAAATAGCTTCAACCAAAGCGCATAATAACTTTTACGTAGTACACTTCCCCCATGAATATGGGCAACTTTATAATTATTAAAAATGAGTAAAAAAGGAAATATTACAAAAGCGCAGATTGTACTAAAAAGCTTTATAAAATTATTGCCAGGCTTATTAGTAAAAAAATAGCTAATTTTATACTTAGAATTTAAATACTCACTTTCCATGAAGGTACTAACCACACTAGCAACTCCACCAGCACCTTTGTTTGAAACACTAATTACCAGTACATTACTCTTCAATTTTAATCCCTTATATTTTAAGTGTTTTATTTTCAGAAAATTTATTTTCTAATCCCCCAAGGGCAGATTGTAAGCCGTCAATACCAAATAAGGTGTTAATCTCGATAACCAAAATACCATCATTTGTTATTGCTATATCCCAACCAACTAGATTCATAATTATATTTTTGTTAGCAAGTTCAATAAGCTTCTTTTTATTTTCAAGCCAGTTTGGAATTTTTAACTGTTCAAATTGATAACCTGTATCAGGGTGTTCAAAAAACTGCTCTAAACCATATTCGCGAGTGGCATAATTTTTTAAAGCACAGCCACTTTCACTATTAATACCAATAACCAACCCTCCGGCAGATGTATTATCAATCTCACTACCGTTTGAGCCCATTCGAAGGGTCATCGCAACAATTTCAATTAAACCAGCTGTATTCCTCTTTGTTATAGCTCTAAGCGTATTTACACTATGTGGATACACCGCTGTTATTGCATCATGTTGAACTATTGCTTCCTCTATAACGTAATTATCTTTCAGGTTTATTAGAAAGTGATAATCAAATTCATTATCTTTTATGTAAAAGGCCTTACCTTTTCTTTTTGCAACTAAAATCCCACAACCACCACGTCCATGCACCGGTTTAATAAACAATTTATTGCAGGTGCACATTTCTAATAGTTCTTGAAATGTTTGATAGTTTAAAGTTGTGCCATCTGAATTAAAAACATAATTAGCTTTCTTTTTAATTATTACATTAGCACTTGGGTAACCCATTCCTTTAAATAAAGTATCCATAATTATTTTATCTTCAACGATGTTCAATAAATATTTTGAGTCATCGAACTGAGGGAATATTATTCGATAAAAATAATAGCTAGGTATAAATTGCTTCATTTCCTCCATAGAAAGCGTGCAATCTTTTGAATAAAAATCGTGATTAAAATACTGCAGAGGATAGCACCCCCAATAATCTTTTAACTGTTTAATTTCAGCTTTAATTAAACCTTTATTTTTTTTATTTTTCGACAACTTATACCGCTGTATATTATCTTTATATCTATAGTTAAAATTAATTAAATATAAAGTCCTAATTTTTTCTATAAGCTTATGCTTTAACACCGTAAAGTAATGCATTGTAACACCTTACAAATCGCAAATAGCTTGTTTCATTTTGCCATTTTTAGTTCTTATTAAATCATCAACTATTGTAATAATGACTTCCATTTTATTGCCTAACCGCTCTTTTGTATTATCTATTAGTTTAGACTTTTGTTCAGTTGTAAAGTCATTATTACAAGTAACTAGTACTTCAATTTTCATATGTTCTTTTTGTACAAACTGCGCCCCTAACAAACCACTTACTCCTTTAGGAATGTGATTTAATATATGAACTTTTTGACCATCTTCTGCAATAAGGTAATCACCTGTTCTTCCTTCTATAGAATCCACAATTGGAAATACACGACCACATGGGCAGTTTGGCTCATCAGACAAAATAACATGGTCGCCGGTTTTATAACGAATTAATGGGTAAAGGGTATTATTAAAGTTAGTACCAACAATTTCAGCCCTGTCACGGCCATCCTCTGTTTTACCAACTGGCAATAATTCTACATGAGCATAATCTGTTAGTATGTGATAACGCCCGTGCTCGCAGCTTGCAATGGCAGCTACACGCTCAAATAGCCCATACCAATCAAAAACAGTGCATTTAAAACGCGTTTCAATAAGTAGTTTATCTTCCTTTGTTAGTGATTCAGATGATGTAACAATTGACTTTATTTCACCTGGATAATATTCATTATTAACTTCTAAATACTTAGCTAGCGTGACAATCGATGAGGGATATGCCTGTATAACTTGTACACCAAACTCAGCCATTGCATTTATATATGACTGTAAGTTATTAGGCACCATATGAAAGGATGAGAGCATAATCATATTTTCAAAGTAAGAGTAACGCCAAAATGGCGCCTTTTTTTGTTCGAGTGGTACAATCATATCACCCCTGATCCACGCTCGTTTATCACCTTCTTTAAATCCAGCCCAAGCTAACCCTCTATTAATAAAAGCTTGCTCAGTTATGACCGATTCCATATCTTGTGGAATAACTAAAGGCGCGCCTGTTGTGCCACTTGTTGCACCTTTAATAACCGTGCCTGACTTTTTGGACGATAAAAACTTATCCTTATTGCTATTCACTTCCAATTTATCAATAAAAGGAAACGTTTTTAAATTAAGGTCATAACTTTTATAATATTCAACGGTATTTCGTGCTTGCTTAATAGTTTTATGTAGCGTTTTATCATGGTATTTACCTAAAATCTCAGAGTCATACTCATGGGCAATTAGTTCTTGAGTATATTGTTCACATTTATTGTTTTCTCTAAGCTTTTTTCTTACTAATGCACGCGTACTCAATAAAATATTTTGAATTGAAACTGGGCTTTTTTTATAAATTTTACTTGTAAACATTATAGCAATCCTTTAACCGACAAATATTGAAAAACACACTAATTCACAAGGCCAACTTAAATGAGCACTAAGCCTAAAACTTACTGAAATCATTTTCCGTTCCTTCTAGATACAACTAAGTACATTGCACTAATTAAAAAGAGTAAGGCTGGAGTTTTAGTCGTCAAAGCATTATTTGTTAATGAAACTAAAATAAAAACAATCAAAGCGATTTTGGCTGAATTTCTATTTTTTCCCAATGCAATTTTAAGTGGTAATTTATAGCAACTTAAAAACAAAAAAACTGTACATATGATACCAAAACTAACAATCCAACCTATTATGTAATTCTCTATAACATCTATTTGAATATAAAAAGCGATATTGTCTAATAAAGTTTGTGAGGCCCCAAAAAGCCATTCATTTGGGCTTAATTGTTCAAGAATTAAAAAAACATCAAATCGCGCTTGAGCACTGCCATCAATATGCAGTTTACTAAGTATGCGGGCACCGATGGGAGACAACACTATAACCGACACAGTAAAAATAGATGCAAAAAAAGCGAGCGCTTGTATTACCGCAAAGCGCATTTTTGACACGCGAACCCCTGCAGCCATAAATGCAGGCACCTTAGGTGCTATTAAAATAAATACACCTAGCATGAATATGCCTGTTGCAGCTCGCCCACCAAAAGCAAACAGTGCTAACGTAACTACAGTAAAATAGATTAAATAAGGAATTCGCGTATAGCTCATTAGTAAAGGTGCCAATGCAGCGGTAATCAACGCGTTATTAAGTGGATGAGTTAACAGAGCCGTTGATCTAAAGTGACTAAAACTTGAAAACTCGACGGATATTAGTGTACTACCTAATATAAACTCTAAAATAGCTATAGCAGAATTTATGAATAGTAAGTATGCAAGTAAGGTTAATAATTTGTTTTTATGTGTGATACTCAACTGACTCAATAAATATAGAGCTAAAAGTGGGGCTACCATAGTATCGACCAAGTAAGCCATGCCCGACGTACCAAATCTAATTAAGCCATAAAATATAACAAGTAAAATACATAAAAAACTTATTAGCCATGATGCCCTAAGCTCTTTTAGGCTAGTTAAAGGCACATTAATACCTCTTCTAAGCGTAAAAATTGCAACGGTTAGCATTAATATATACGTTGAAATATGTATTTTAACTAACGGATTTCCGCCTTCTGATACGTATTTTATACCTACGTTTTCTAGTAAATAGCCGCCAAAAATAAATGCCGTCAAAAAAGTGAACACCATTACTCTATAAATACTTTCACTTTTCATTTATTATCCATGCTTTACATTTTTTATAATTTAGTAAGGCAAGCACACATGAGAAAATGCTCACGCCAATAAGTACATCAATAACAAGGTTGACTATGGGAATATTAATCATAACGAAGTGATAAACTCGTAATTCAGGTAGAAATATAGCCATACACAAAGTTGAAAATATAATTTTATATACCTGCAGTGGTATAAAATACTTATATCCTTTTTTAATAGACAACCATAATGCCACGCTAAATGAGGTAAGACTTGTGATCAAAAAAGCACTGGCCGCACCTACTAAACCATAAAGTGGGATCAAAGTGACTAATAAAGAAAGATTAACTACTAAAGAAAAAACACTAATTTTAGGCAGGTATTTAGTGTTTAAAGAGAACTGTAATCCATGATCTATATAATGAGCCTTCAAGTTTACAACAAACACTCCCGCACATAAAATATAAATAACAGTAGAACCTTGTGATAAATATTCTTCACTAAGTAATAGGTGCGTTATAGGCTCGGCTAAAATACAAAACCCAACTAAAGCAGGAGCTGAAATTAAACATAATAAAGTTAAATATTCACCATGGGCTTTGTACAAAGCGGCTTTATCGTTAATTTTTTTTGTTAATTCAGGATAACTTGGTAAGGCTACGACCATAAAAATAAGTGCGCCAATTCCTAATAAAATATTTGATATAGCAGCATAAATACCTGTTTGCGCTAAATCTAATTTATCTGCAATGAAGTAGCGGTCTAACCGGCTTGATATTGCTGCAACTAAGCCACTGGCCATAAGAGGTAAGCCATAAGAGAAAATAGCCTGTGCATCTGGAGTTTTAAGTTTATTAATACTGATTTTAAGCGGTTTAAAAACAACTAAGCCTGCAGCTATGTAGCTCAAAGCAAGGGCTGATAACGCAGAAAGGATATTAGGAGAGTAAGCTAGCAAGCTACCTGTAATTACTATAGACATAATAGATTGAGTAAGTACGGCAATTCTATATTGGTTTAAACGCTCCATTATACGGGCTAATTCAAGATAGAACTGATAGAGAGCTTTAATTAAAAAAACTAAAAAGGTAGCTAAAAACGTAGATAAGGTTAATAAGCCTGTTAAATATAACCCTAAACTAACTAGTGCTAATGCTGGCAATGTGCAGCAAAAAATAATTGAGCAGGCAATCGCTGCAAAATTATCATGTTCCTCTGTTTTTTTACTAGGAAGTAAACGCAGCATGCTAGAGTTAATCCACTGCGCAGCTACCGCCCTTACAACTTCAACCGTTAATAGCATTAATGCCAACATTCCGTATTCTGTTGTAGTTAATAACTTGGTATGAATACTAATTAATGCAAACACACTAATTGCAGCAAAAATTTGCACTGGTGCATATTTAAGTAACGAACTAATCATTATTTTTTTCACTACACTTTTTATATAAATCAATATATTGCGTGAAAACAGATGCAATATTAAATTTTACTTCAAGTTCGCTTTTAGACTCATTAACATTATGATTATCAATCAAATTTTTGATACGGTTAGGGGTTATCGTGTCAGAGAAGTATAAAACGCCCATTTTCTCAAAGAAAGTTTTCTCATCTTCAAGTATTCCAACCTCAGTTGTTATTAGAGGCAATCCAACTGCTAACATTTCTAGAGGTACTAAGCCGAAGGTCTCCTCACTAGAAGTAAATACACCTAAGTCAGCATTAAGATATTGTTGAACAATTTGGGTTTTATTTAATTTACCTAAAAAGGTTACATTGTTTTCTAACCCTAAGGAAGCTACCTGTTTTTTTAGCTGCTCTGTATATACTTTATCGGCCGCAGGCCCAATAATAGTTAAGGAAGAATTAAAACCATTACCAACTAACCTAGCTAATAAAGCAATAGAGTCTTCAACCTTCTTTCTTGGTGTTAATAACGCACACGTAACGAGCTTAATTTTTTTGTGTTCATGTCTAGTATAACTTGCTTTAAAGTATTCTTGATCTATGGGGTTATACACAATTTGCGATTTAACGCCATCATTAGATAATGCTGTTTGTAACTGTTTACCTACAACAACTACATTGTCGCTGCGCCTTGTTGTAATTAAAGGAATTATTTTCTCATATAAAAAGTTATTAAACACTCCAACATTACGACGCGCTATTTTTTTATAGCTGTGAATAGTTACTAATGTTTTACCCTTAAACCCACTGCCAATTAATAAACTCCAAAAGTGGGTATGCACTAAGTCAGGATTCAAAGTTTTTAACAACTTGCGAACATGCCAATTTTGCCAAATAATGCCGGGGATTTTAAATTTTGATTGCTTACTTGATGTAGGCAGCCAAATAAAATCAACATTATCTGATAGACGAATAACATCACCAGTGAAAGGAGTTTTACTTTGCGGGTCGAGCCCGATAATAGTAAACCTATGGTTAGCGTCATCATGGTTAACCATATATTCTGCAAGCATCTGGCATACGCTATCTACGCCGCCACAGTTATTACTGCCCCAGTCATAGGTAGAAAGGGGCATAATTAAAGCGATATGTTTTTTAGGCATTATTGATATTCTTATTAATACACATTAAAAACTCTTTATAAATAATACAAAATTAAAGAATACCGCGAGTATCAATAACAACTTTTGATGCAAACTCTGTTTTATCTGCAGCTTTAAATTGTTTATGATCAACTAATACTACAACGACATTTGCTTGCTCCAGTGCGCTTTCTAACGACACTAAGCTGACATTTTTATCTGCTAGGTTGGCTGGTAGCTCTGAAATGTTTGGCTCTACCGCAAGTATTTCACCAATATTTTTTGCTGCTAACTCTTCAACAATATTTAATGCAGGGCTTTCACGAAGGTCGTCTATATCTGCTTTAAATGAAAGGCCTAAACAGGCAATTACTGGGCGTTTAAATTCGTCAGCGGCTTTTGCTACTTTTTCAATTACGTAAAATGGTTTTGCGTCGTTAGTTAAGCGTGCTTGTTTAATTATTTTTGCTTCGTCTGGGCAACTTGCAACAATAAACCAAGGATCAACCGCAATACAGTGGCCGCCAACACCTGGGCCTGGGTTTAAAATATTTACACGCGGGTGACGATTAGCAAGCTTAATAAGCTCCCACACATTAATTTTTAATTTGTCACAAATTACTGACAATTCATTGGCAAAGGCAATGTTTACATCGCGAAATGAGTTTTCGGTTAACTTAGCCATTTCAGCAGTGCGAGCATTGGTAATAATACACTCGCCGCGCACGAAAGTTTCGTATAACTTAACGGCTTTTTCGCTACATGCTTTGCTCATACCGCCTATTACACGGTCGTTCGACACTAGCTCTTGTAATACATAGCCAGGTAATACACGCTCAGGGCAATGAGCAACATTGATGTCGGCTGTATCGCCCTTATCTTGCGGGAATGTTAAATCAGGGCGCGCTTCACTTAGCCAAGCGGCTAGTTGCTCTGTTGCCCCTACTGGTGACGTACTTTCTAGAATAACTAAATTGCCTTTTTCAAGTACTGGGGCAATTGTTTTAGCTGCAGATTCTATGTAGCTTAAATCGGCTTTATGGTCACCGCTTTCGCTATGTACAAATGGTGTTGGTACTGCCACCATAAATACATCTGCTTTTTCTGGTACTGTTGTCGCTCGTAAATTACCTGTAGAAACAACACCACGTACTACGATATCTAGATCAGGCTCTACTATATGGATTTCACCTGCATTTATTGTATCTACCGCTTTTTGATTTACATCTAAACCTATTACCTGCATACCGCGCGATGCAATAACGGCCGCTGTAGGTAAACCGATATAACCTAAACCAACAACCGACACTGTTTTTATTGTCATTACTAAATCCTTGAAAAAATTTTAAACTTTATTTTAATCTTTAAAGTGTTGCTTAATTTTTGCAACAATGCGCTCACACGCTTTACCATCGCCATAAGGGTTATGTGCTCGGCTCATTGTTTGATATTCTTGCGCGTTTGTTAGTAAGTTTTTAACTTCGCTAATAATGCGTTCTTTATTTGTACCGACTAATTTTACCGTTCCGGCTTCTACCGCCTCTGGGCGCTCTGTTGTGTCGCGCATTACGAGCACTGGCTTGCCTAGGCTTGGTGCTTCTTCTTGTACACCACCGGAGTCGGTTACTATTATGTGTGCTTGATTCATTAAATACACAAATGGTAAGTAGTCTTGTGGTTCAATTAGATGCACATTATCAACATTTTTTAATATACGATTTACTGGTTCGCGTACATTTGGATTTAAGTGCATTGGGTAAAGCACTTGAGCCTCTGGATGAGCTGTAGCTATTTCTGCTAGTGCTTCGCAAATACGTTCAAAGCCGCCACCAAAACTTTCCCTTCTGTGCCCTGTTACTAGGATTAGCTTTTTAGTTTCGTCTAAGTCTGGAAACTGTGCTTTTAATGTAGTGATTAATGCGTCGTCTTTTTTTACTTTATCAACCACTTGTAAGAGTGCGTCAATTACCGTGTTGCCCGTTACAACTATGTCGTTTAGATCAACACCTTCATTGAGTAAGTTTTGTTGCGACGTATCGGTTGGAGCAAAGTGAAGCTTTGTAATTGCACCTGTTAACTTGCGATTACCTTCCTCTGGCCAGGGTGATGCTAAATTGCCTGTTCTTAAGCCAGCCTCTACATGCCCTACTGGGATTTGTTGATAAAAAGCTGCAAGACTTGCGGAAAGGGTTGTACTTGTATCGCCATGAACAAGTATTAAATCGGGTTTAAATTCCTCTAAAATAGGTTTTAAGCCCAAAAGAATATTTGTAGTTACATCGTATAAACTTTGGCCTGGCTTCATTATGTTTAAGTCGTATTCTGGTACAATTTCGAATAAATCTAAAACCTGATCTAGCATTTCACGATGCTGGGCAGTAACACATACTTTTGCGTCAATGCCTTCTGCTTCATTTAGCGCTTTAACTAGCGGTGCCATTTTAATAGCTTCAGGGCGCGTACCAAATATACTTAATATTTTAATAGCCATGACTGTCCTTAATTTAAAATAATATAATTTTAATTACTTGAAGTAAGTAACTTTTTAACCTGCTCGGTAAACTCTTTGCCCATATGGCTTGATTGCATTGCGTATTCTACATTTGCGAGCATATAACCTAGTTTAGAGCCACAGTCGTGAGATTTACCTTTAAGGTGATAAGCCTCGAGCGTTTCAAGGTGGCGTAGTTGTAGTAAGGCATCGGTAAGCTGTATTTCACCGCCCGTACCTGGTGGAGTGTATTCTAATAAGTCCCAAATAGTGGGCGATACAACATAGCGGCCTGTAATTGCTAAGTTACTTGGTGCTTCATCGTTATTTGGTTTTTCGACCATGTTTTTAATGGTCGCGTTTTCGCCAGCGTTAATTTGTTTACCCGCTAAATCGGCCACACCGTATTGATGTACTAATTCTTGTGGTACGGGTTCTACCATTACTTGGTTATAGCCTGTTTGATCAAAACGGCTGATCATTTCACTTAAGTTATCGGTTTTTAAGTTTGATTTGTATTTATCGATTATTACGTCGGGGAGCATTACGGCAAACGGGTTGTTACCCACTATAGGGCGCGCAGCAAGAACTGCATGGCCTAAACCCAGTGGTGCTGATTGGCGAACAGAAATTACGGTAACGTCTTTTGGTACTATAGAGCGCACTTCTTCTAACAGGCTGCGCTTAACGCGTGCCTCTAGGGTGGCTTCTAGCTCAAAGCTGGTATCAAAATGGTTTTCTATTGAGTTTTTAGAGGCATGAGTAACGAGTACTATTTCTTTAATACCCGCGGCTACGGCTTCGTTAACTACGTATTGAATAAGCGGTTTGTCTACTAAAGGTAGCATTTCTTTAGGAATGGCTTTTGTGGCTGGCAACATGCGCGTACCTAAGCCAGCAACGGGTAATACTGCTTTTAAAACTTTCACTTTAATTCCTTTCATTATTTTTTGTAAACAACGAAAAAGGCTAGTTTAAAAGCTAAATTCCTTTTTACGTGTATCACATGCCGTGTGAGGTTATTATTATACACAACACAATTGTGTACTCAATAAATAAAGCATCCTTTTAGATTGTTTTTTTGTTAATTTTTTATTAATAGAATTAGCATTTAGCGCACTGTTTTAGTGCTTCTCATGCTTTTATATGATCTACCTTTTTAATGCTAACAATACTATACTAGGCTTGTTTTATTATTAGGGAATACTTACTTAAAGGAACGTGTGTGCGTTTAGGGCTTTGTATAGTATTAGTGGTTTCGTTTTTTGTATGCGCGCAAGACATGCTTATGTATTTACGCAACAGCGATATAATTGCCCGTGCGCAAAAACAATATGGTAGCGAAGGCCATGCACGTATAAAAAACTGGTTAAATTTTATAGATGAATCTGCTGATAAAAGTGAATGGCAAAAAATTCATTTAGTTAATAATTTTTTTAATAAGCAAATTAAATATAAAACCGACGAAGACCTATGGCAGCAAAAAGATTATTGGGCTACCCCGCTCGAGAGTTTAGGCATTGGCATGGGTGACTGCGAAGACTACGTAATTGCCAAGTATTTTACTTTAATGGCCTTGGGCGTTCCTGAGGATAAAATACGGTTAATGTATGTTAGGCAAAAAACGGTTAACCAGCCACATATGGTGCTTATATACATTGAAAACCCAAACCAAGTTCCTTATGTTTTAGGTAATTTTAATACTAAGCTACTGCCTGCTAATAAACGCCGCGATTTAACCCCTATTTATAGTTTTAACGGCCAAGGTTTGTGGTTAGCTAAATCGAAAGGCCTAGGTAATAAAGTAAAAAATAGCCGTGGTGTGTCTGCTTGGAACACAATGCTAGAGCGAATCGAACAAGGTGAGCTTGCTCCCATATAGAATAACGTTAAAGGAACTATTAGTTATGTCGTCTTTTTTTAAAAATGGCTTGAGCTTAAAAACCCAAGTTTATGGACTGATTATTGTTATTTCGGTTATTTCGTTTTTTGTACGAATAATTACCGATGTAGACACCACACGCCAATACCTACAAACGCAAATGGCTAGCCACGCCCAAGACACCGCCACGAGTTTAGGGCTTTCTATTTCGCCCTACCTTGAAGACGACAGCATAATGATTGCGCAAACAATGGCAACGGCTATTTTTGACTCGGGTTATTATAAGCAAATAAAATTTACTAACGCTGAAAACCAGGTGGTTTTTGACCTTATAAACCCTAAACGAGTTGAGTCGGTACCTAATTGGTTTATAAGCACCGTTAAGCTTAATGCCCCAACTATGCAATCTGAGTTAAATAATGGTTGGATAATGGCCGGTACGCTTGAAGTAACAAGCCACGTTGGGCAATCGTATTTAACGTTGTGGGAGCATACCAAGCGTAGCTTATATGGATCGTTTTTATTATTAGTAGCGTCGCTGGCAGTGGCGTTTTTAATACTGCGAGCAGTGTTTAAGCCATTAAAAACAGTAGAAAACCAAGCACATTTAGTGACCCGTAAACGCTTTACCTTAAACAACGAAATACCGGTTGCCCGCGAACTGCGCACTGTTACTAAAGCCATTAACAATATGGTTATGAACCTGCAAAGTACGTTTGACTCGCTCACTAAGCAAACACAAGCCCTTACTGAGGAAGTTTACATAGACCCTTTAACCGGTTTGGGTAACCGTAAGTCGTTTGATAACCATTTTAATTCGGTAGTCGACTCTATTAGTGATGAGGCGCCCATTACGGCCATGATGATTACCCTACCCTCGCTTGCAAACATTAATAAAACAGTAAGCTACCAAGATGGCGATGAACATGTAAACGAAGTGGCAAATATACTTAAAACTATTTTTGGTGAGCTGACAAACTCAAAAGTATTCAGGTTAAATGGTAGTACTTTTATTGCCCTTGCTCCTTACGATAGTGAGTTTTTAAATAGAACACGCCTAGAAATTACCGATGCATTTAGCCAACAAAAAAATAGCTTACATGTAAATGGCTTTGCTAACTTTGCGTTAGTAAGTGTTGATAAGGGCATGCCTGTTGGTAACGTGCTATCGGCTTTAGATACGGGCTGTACAATTGGCGATACAAACACCAAGGTAGATAAAAACACTTTATTTAGTGTTAACCAGTGGCGCTCGCTTATTCAGTCTATTTTGGCCTCTGGTGAGGTGAGTTTTTCGGTGCAACCTGTAAAACGTGCTAGCTCGCAAAACAAACAATGTTATTTTGAGGTGTTTGCTCATTTTATTTTTGAAGGTGAAAAAGTTAATAACGGGCATTTATTTGCTATGGCCGAAAAACTTAACTTAACCGAAGAGCTTGATAAAAAAATAATACGTAATTTTGTAAATGTTAAAGAGCAACACCCAAACGACGTATTTGCGCTTAACTTAAGTAAAGCCTCTTTATATTCTACTGATTTTATTGAATGGTTAACGCTTTATTCGCATACTAAACCTGTTATAAAAACTAACTTGTTATTTGAATTGCACGAAATTAGTTTACTTTATAATGTTCACATTGCCTCGCAACATATAGATATAATTAAAGATATAGGCATTAACGTATGTATTGAGCATTTTGGTACTAGCCTTACCTCGTTTAGATACTTACAAGGGCTAGATATTGAGTATGTAAAAATAGACGGAAGCTACATACAAGACTTACTAGATAACAACCAAAGCAAATTTTTTATTCAAACAGTTAATAATATTTGCCACGGTTTTGGCATTAAAGTTTTAGCGTGTTTAATAGAAAAACCTGAAACATTAAAGGTACTTGAAAGCTTAGGGTGTGATGGCGTACAAGGTAATTTAATTATGCCGCCTTCTAAAGTTATTAAAACTAATAATAATGGTGCAAATAAAGAGTTTACTTTTTGCGCCGATACGCTAAAATTTTGTAATTAGATAATCTCTTAAAGGGACACAAGATGAAATCACTTATACTTGCTAGTTTATTTGCTAGCGCATCGGCGCTTACGGTTTTACCTGCTTTTGCACAAACGGATACAGACGCGGTAGTACAAACCGAAAGTTTAGACTCTCTAATTGCTATTTTAAACAACGCCACTGCTGATACTCCATCAGATGAGTTGCAGCAAGAGCTTGTTACTGCAATTGAGCAACTTTGCCAAAACACCGGCCCTATTGATTTAGACTCACCTATTGCTAACGGTACTTGTTCACCTGAGCAGTTAGATGCGATTATGAATGCTGTTATAGCAGCCATAGGCGCAGACAGCGCTTTTATTTCTGACTTTTTAGCTGCACTTGTTGCTGCAGGCGTGGATAGCGATGCTGTTACTCTGGCGGCAATTACCGCAGGCGTTGATGCGACTATTGCATCAGAAGCAACAGCTGCGGGTCCTACTGAGCCTACAGCCCCTACTGGCCCTGTTATTGTTACCCTACCTACAACAACTGTACCGCAAGGTGCTGGCGGTACTGGTGGTGATGCGGGTATTTCTGAAGTTGGCAACTAAATAATTATTAGTTTTATAATACAAACGCAGCCTAATGGCTGCGTTTTTACTTTAAACACTTTGTTTAAATACGTTGTTTAATTTTTAGCTTGATTTTGAGAAAGCTGTGAATCGTTTTATATTTTTTTTGCTGTGTGCAATTGTTTTTTTGCTGCCTCTACCTTTAGGTAGCTACCGCCCTTGGGCTATTATGGCTATGGGTATTTTAATTTGTATTACCTTTTTAATGCATTTAGTAAATAGCGCTGTTAATAATCAAAAAACTTACCCCCCGCGTTATTCTTATCCGGTTTTTATAACTTTGCTATTGGTGTGCGCTACCTGTATTTTACAATTTTACACCGTAAGCTTAGACCCCTTTCAAACAAAGCAAATGCTGTTAAAAACAAGCTTTATGCTACTTTTTTGCTGGCTTGTTTTTATTTATTGCGACAATAGTGAGCGAATAAAAAAACTTATTTATACCATTATTGCTGCAGGGGTTTTTCAGGCTTTGTATGCCACGTACCTAAATCTCTCGCCAGATATGCTCAGCCCTATTTTTGGGTATAAACATACGCAGCGCGCTATAGGCACATTTACTTACTCTAATTTTTTAGCTAATTATTTAGCGCTGTGTTTATGTTTAGGCATAGGTGTATTAGTTAGTGAACTTAAGCGAGGCAGCCATGCAAATGACCTTACATTTAAACAAACATTGCGCGCCTGGACAGAAATACTACTAAGCTCAAAAATTATTTTGCGTATATCGTTAATTATTATAATTATTGCGCTAATTTTAACGCGCAGCCGAATGGGTAATTCCGCCTTTTTTATTGCATTAATGGTTGTAAGTTTATTAGCTTTGTTTGTTTATAATAAAAAGCCTAAGGCATTTAAATTACTTATTGTTAGTTTTTTTATAATTGATTTGATCATTATTGGTGCAATATTTGATGTTGAAAAAGTAAAGCAACGCATTAGCGAAACCAGTATTCAGTCAGAAACACGTGATGAAGTTGTTCGTGATTCAATCCCGTTAATACTCGATAAGCCTTTATTAGGCTCTGGTGGTGGTACGTTTTATACTGCTTTCCCTGCGTATCAGTCAGAGCCGTATTCGGGCTATTACGATAATGCCCATAACGATTACATTCAATTTGCTGTAGAGCTAGGCATTCCTGTAACGTCAGCTTTAGGGGCGCTTATATTGTATTGCCTATGGTTGTGCGTTCAAACCATGCGTAAGCGTAAAACCGCGTTGTTTCAGGGTGTGGCTTTTGGCTGTGCTATCGCTATTGTAGATATGCTGTTGCATTCGTCGGTAGATTATTCGCTCCAAGCGGGTGCTAACTCAATGCTGTTTATGGTTATTTTATGTTTGGCGATTTTAAGTAATAAAATAGTTGTTAAACGTGTACGTAGTTTTAAATAGCTATTTTTAAAAATATTTGCACAAAGAGGTTTAGAGACGCTGCGCTTTAGAGTAGTGATAAATAAAATGCCAGGATTGGTTATGTCTTCTAATTCGCTTCTCTTTGTGCAATTGATCTTTTACAAGAAGCTACGCTTTTAACGTGAGCAAGCTCAACGTCTACGAATAAATACATAATTTCACCCCGTAGATGACTAATTTGCTGGCTTTGAAAGCTAAACTTTAAT
>NZ_LKDU01000046.1:0-18306 GCF_001401855.1 Pseudoalteromonas sp. P1-7a
TTTAAGAGACGCTCCGCTTTAGAGAAGTAATTAAAACACTAAATTTATAAAATGCTGTATTAACTTTGTCTTCTCATTTACTCCTCATTCGCTTCTCTTTGTGCAATTGATCTTTTACAAGAAGCTGCGCTTCTAACGTGAGCAAGCTCTACGTCTACAAAACCAATAACGTGCTTTATTTATGCTCTAAATCAAATTCTGTTAAATGGCCTTCGCCGTGGATTAGTTGATAGCGGGCTAAGTCGCCCTGCTCTAATGTTATTAAACTAATGGCTGAGTCGCTTACTAGGTACTTTTGGCCTTCGCCTACGGTTTGGTGTTTATCTACTTCCATGTGCCAGCGTTTGGTAAAAAAGTTAAGCGGGCTTTTGGGGCCGTATAATATTGAGTCGAGTTTATCGAGTACGTTAATGAGCTTACGCGGAAATTCGTTTTTAATTCCGCTGGCGGTGAGTTGCCATATTCTATTGGGGTGATCGCCAAAACGCTTTTGCACTGAAAAACAAAATGAATAATGCACATCGCCCGATAAAATAAGCGTTTCGTTGGGTGTGTCTGTGCGTCTAAATGTATCAAGCAGTTTTTTGGCGGAGCCTTCGTGTGCCATCCAGTTTTCTACGTCTACCATAAGCGGCTGGCCGCACATATTAAATGCCGCTTGAATTGCCTCTATTGATTTAACACCAAATACCGGTGCTGGCGATACAATAATTACTTTACTGTGGCTCAGTAGGCTTTCTTCAAGCTCTGTTAAGCGCTCCCAGTCAAGTAATCCTGAGGGTTCGTTAAAGTTACTTTCGTTACGCCAGCGGTGTGTGCGGGTATCGAGCACAACCACTTTTGGTGTAGTGTTAAGCTCATAATGCCAATAATTAAACTCATTAAGCGGTTTATCAAAGGCTTTAAACTGCCAACTATTATTATCGCTTCGGCTTTGTTTAAATTCGTTTATTAGTGCACCTGTTTTGTGTAGCGCGTCGTTACCCAGCCCTTGGAATAACCAATAACTTATCAGCCCGTTATTAATAATACGTTTACTGCTTGGGTTTTGATTTATTGCTTGCTCCCACCCTGCCGTTAGGTTCCAATCATCGGTTACATCGTGATCGTCAAACATCATTAAGGTAGATACATTAGCAAATAAACGCTCTACGCTATTTAAGCCTTTTGCGTAGTCAATTAAGGCCTTTTTTTCGGCGTTAAAAATGGCGGTGTTTTTTTCATTACCTTGCGTGTAATACATATTATTAATATTAATGCATTGCCACGCGGCGGCACTAAAGTTAAGCAAGTACAGCGCAATAAATTCTTCAAAGTGAATTAAATGATTATGCGCTTTTACGCTAGAAAAATGAGGCTCGTCTTTTTTTAGCCAATACCCTACACCCAATTTTGAACGTTTTTGCCATGGCGTTTTAGGTAAGTAATGGTGTCGGTTAAAAAGCTGATCGTTTATATCTGCTGGTAAGTTAAGCGCAAGCGGCTGCTCTTTATAAAGTCCTAATACATCTATTAGATGATGAATTGCCAATAGCATAGGGCCGGCTACATCATCGGCGTACACTTGATCGCCACTAAGTAATAAAAGCTGTGCGCCCTGCTGATTATTACTACGTTGTGTATTTTGCCACTCGCTTGCAGATACTAAACTGTCTTTTGCAGGATGATGCGCGTTACGGCACGAGCCATGTAAAATATGGGTTAGCTTATTAGCAATAACAAACGAAGGCGCTGCTTGCCCTTTAAAACACCACGGTGCTAAATCAATTTGCTGCTCGTTAATATGCAATGTATAGGCTAATAAAGTATCGAGCGGAAACGGGTTATCAACGGGTTTTATAATAATAAAATGCAGGTAAAGGTGTTTACCTAGTGCAATGCTTTGCTGCTCGCTGTAGCTTTGATGGTGTACGAGTGTAATTTGGCAATTGCCAGGGCGTGACGTCGCAAATTGAATACATATACTACGTTGCTCAGCTCGGCGCACCATGGGCCCCATTAATAAAAGCGGGAGTTGCGCCGATTGAGTAGTCATGTGTTAGCCTTTTGCTGCTAATTTAAAAAGTGAATAAAAGTTATCTGTGGTGGCTTTTGCAAGCTCGTTAAAGCTTATGCCTTTTAGCTCGCTAATGTAGTAGGCAACATCTTCTACATACGCTGGCTGGTTTGTTTTACCACGGTACGGTACAGGTGCTAAATACGGCGAATCAGTTTCAATAAGTAATCGATCGAGTGGGATTTGCTTTACTACTTCTTTAAGCTCTACGGCATTTTTAAAAGTAACTATGCCCGAAATAGAAATATAAAAGCCCATGTCGATGGCTTTTTTAGCCATATCCCAATCTTCGGTAAAACAATGCAGTACACCACCGCAATTTTCTGCTTTGTGCTCACGCATTAAGTTAATCGTATCGGCTCGGGCGTCGCGGGTATGAATAATAAGCGGCTTTTGTAACTCGTTTGCTACTTCAATATGGCCAACAAAGCTTGCCTGTTGCACTGCGTGCGTGTCTTTCGAATAATAGTAATCTAGGCCTGTTTCGCCTATTGCGACCACTTTTTCATGCGATGCTAAATCAATAAGCTGCTGTTTATTTAGGGCATCTTTTTGATCAAGCGGATGCACGCCACACGAGGCCGATACATCATCGTAGTGTTTAATTTTGTCGAGCATGCTTGGGAATTGATCAAGCGTTACACTTACACATAAAAAATGCTCTACTTGCTTTGCGCGGGCGTTGTCGAGTACTTGATCTAAGTTTAAATCTAGTTTGTCAAAATCAAGACGATCTAAATGGCAATGAGAATCTACAATCACTATACGGCCTGTATTGTTTTGAATGTTAAGTTTTACCAATCCACAATAAGAGTTAATCAATTTTAGAGGCTAAAACTGGCGCTAATAGATTAAAAATTTCTGATTTAGAACGACTAAATACCGAAATGTTTAGTTTGTTATTGCACCGATTTTATTACCAAAAAAAATTACTTAATTAAGCACATTGGTATTACGATTTAACGAGCAAAATAGCCCATTAAGCTACATGGTATATGTTGGGTTACCAGAGTTTAACATAGTGCCTAATAGCTTTTCGATTTTAGCGTTTAGATTTGTTTTGTCATCTAAAAAGCTAATCCCTATACCGGGTGGGTTAGAGCTTTGTGCGCCTTGAGGCGTTATCCATGCAACTTTACCCGTTACAACGTCATCTTCTAGCGCATCTGGTAATGTCACTCTTAGTGCTAACGAGTAGCCAATTTCGTAGCGCATGTTGGTACGCACAAAAAGGCCCCCTTGTTTTAAATATGGCATGTAGCAGCGGTAAAGTTCGTCAAGGTTGTCTACATCAACTA
Organism: Pseudoalteromonas sp. P1-7a; assembly: GCF_001401855.1. NCBI lineage: Bacteria > Pseudomonadati > Pseudomonadota > Gammaproteobacteria > Alteromonadales > Pseudoalteromonadaceae > Pseudoalteromonas > Pseudoalteromonas sp. P1-7a. The sequence goes on from NZ_LKDU01000046.1 coordinate 3,355, forward strand.
AAAGCTCTTGCATAAGTATTCCTATTAAATGTGACGCAGGGCATGCGCTAAACGCGACACTGCTAGAGGTAAATTAAGCCCGAGTACCTCTGTGCTATTTTGTAAAAATTCATTCACCGCTTGCTGCGCGCTTTGGTACGCGTCAAAACTTAAACCTTTTATAAGCTGCTGTTTTAATTGCTCGCTTAAAAATAATGTAAAAATGCGTATTAGCTCAGGTTGTTTATTAATTATATTAACAAGCGGACTAAAATTATGGCTTTGTTTAAACTCAGTTGCAAATTTATATAAAGTATCAATGTGTTGCAGTTGTTCTTGCGCTTGCCACTGTTTAATTAATAGTGGTTGCGTATAAAATAAAGGTAACCACACATGATCATTTATATTTAAGTTGGCTAACCAGCTTTTAGCTTCATTGGGGTTAGTTACTTTAATGTCTGTTTTGGCACAGCGGCTTAAAATAGTGGCGGGTAACTGCGCGGTATTGCTTGTTGTTAAAATTAAAAAGCGACTATTGCTGGGCTCTTCTAGCGTTTTTAGTAATGCGTTTGCCGCAGCCGTGGTCATTTTTTCGCAGTTTTCGATTATTGCTACTTTATTCCCATTTTGCGCAGCAGAGTGGTTCATAAAATCGCTTATCGCGCGAATATCGTCTACACCAATGCTTTGCCCCTCAACTTGCGTTAAGCGTTTGTCGGGGTGGTTACCCGCATGCGTTAAAGCACAACTTTTACATTGGCCGCACGGGCTAAGCGTGCTGTTTTCGCGCTGCATGTGGGTATTAATATTTTGGCATAATAAACTATTTGCTAATTGTTCGCTTAGCTCAAACTTTCCCACACCAATAGGCCCGCATAATAGCTGCGCATGATGAAAACGCTGTGCTTTGTAACTTTGCGCAAGCTGTTGCTCTACGCTATTAAGCCACGGCAATGCCATTACTATTTTAACCCTTCAAAAAAGGTGCGTAGTACGTTGGTTATATCGCGATGTACTTTATCAATACTTTGATTGGCATCAACCGTTTTTATTGAGCTATCGTCATTTGCCAGCTCAACATAACGCATACGGGTACGCTGAAAAAACTCTATGGCTTCTTGCTCTATCCTATCAAGCTCACCACGGCCTTTAGCACGCTCAAGACCGATTACTGGGTCTATATCTAGGTAAATGGTTAAATCAGGTTTTAATCCTTTTAACACCATAGACGACAAAGACGATAAGGTATTAGCACTAATGCCGCGCCCGCCTCCTTGGTAAGCCTGAGATGACAAGTCGTGGCGATCGGCTAATACCCACTGCCCGTTATTAAGTGCTGGGTTAATTACATTATGCATAAGTTGCGAGCGCGCTGCGTACATAATAAGTAATTCGGTTTCAAAGGCTATGTCTTCTTTGTGCTTTGCTTTTACAAGCGTTCGTAAAGACTCCGCAAGCGGCGTGCCCCCAGGCTCGCGCACGTTAATAAAGTCTATTTGTTTTTTGTTTAAAAAGTCTTGGCATAACGAAATAGCCGTTGATTTGCCCGCACCTTCAAGGCCTTCAATAACAATAAATTTTGGTTTCATATAAGGTTTAATTCGTTTTATTTAATATATACGTTTTAACTGCCGCGTTGTGTTGCTTTAACGTGGTTGAAAATTGATGACTGCCATCGCCCTTAGCCACAAAGTAAACATACTCTGATTGCGGTGGGTTAAGCGCTGCTAAAATAGCGGCTTTTGAGGGCATGGCAATGGGTGTAGGCGGCAGCCCGTTAATGCGATACGTGTTATAGGGTGTGTAATCGCGTAAATCTTTTCGCTTAATGTCGCCGTCAAAATCCGCTCCTAGGCCGTATATTACGGTTGGGTCTGTTTGAAGGCGCATATTGGCGTTTAATCTATTTATAAATACAGCGGCTATTAGCGGGCGCTCACTGGCTAGGCCGGTTTCTTTTTCAATAATAGAGGCCATAATTAGCGCATCATATGCGTTTTTATAGGGTAGATTTTTGGCGCGCTTTGGCCATGCTTGCTCAAGTGTTTGCTGCATTTTAACGGCTGCGCGCTTTAGTAAACTACTGGCCGTATCACCGCTGTGGTAATGGTACGTATCTGGAAATAACCACCCTTCTAAATGGCCTTTTTCGCCTACTATTTGCTGCGAAAGTTGCTCTGTATTTAAGTTATTAGTTAAATGCGGCGCGCTATTAATGGCAGCTAATACTTCCCGTAAGTTTTGCCCTTCAATAATGGTAAAGCTAAAGCTAATTTGTTCACCGTTGTTTATTTTTTTTATGTTATTTATAACACTTGTATTGGTTAGTTGGTATAAACCCGCTTTTAAATCAGTTAGCGTTGGGTCAAGCTTTGCAATCACTTGGTAACGCCAGCAACTTTTTAACCAATTATTAGCCTCCCATTGCTTACAAAGTTGGTTAAAGCCCATACCTTTTTTTACTTCAAATTGCACAGGGGTAGCTATATTTAGCGGGCTTGTTATTGTTGCTTGTAATTGTTGATACCCTACTAGCGTTGTCACTAAAGCTAACAATAATACCGATAAAATAACTTTTAACACTTAGCCTCCTTGGCTAGTAATTCATTTAATAAACGCATGCTTTGCTCAACATTAAAGGGGTGTTGCTCAATACGGTTAACGGGCACTGCACCCATTAAACTATTACATATAAATACAGCGCGTGCTTGGGTTAGCTCATTTAGGCTAACGTGCTTAAATTCAACCGCTAATTTATCACATAACGATTGCAGATAAACCCCCTTTATACCGCATTGCTCAAGGCTTGGTGTGTAAAGTGTATTATTGCCAATTGCAAACACATTAGCGGCTGACGCTTCAATGACATTGTTTTGATGATCGAGTACTAAAACATCGTCGCACTGTTGAGATGCCATGGCATTTTTAATAAGCACTTGCTCTAAACGGTTAAGCGTTTTTAAGCCTGCAAGTAATGGCTGAGATGCTAATTTAATTGGGCTTAAAGCTAAACTTACCCCGCTTTTAACTAATGCTGAGTAGTTTTGTGGAAACGCTGATACTGTAATTAAAATGGTTAAATGGGTGTGTTGTGGTAATCCATAACCTCGCCCACCTTCTCCGCGGGTAACAACTACTTTAAGGACATTTAATTTGCAGCCAGTAATGGCTGTTTTAATATGCTGCTCAAGCTCAGTAAAATTAATGGCAGGAAACGCTAAACGCTCGGCGCATTCTATCAAACGTGCTTTATGGTATTGCCAATGCTCTACTTGCCCTGCACTTACTTTGGCAGTGGTAAAAAAGCCATCCCCGTAGTTAAGGCCTCTATCGCGCGTATTTATCGCACTTGTATCATCGGTTGTTATTATTGTTTGCATATTAAATGGCTTGCATAAAAAAAGCCCAGTTAAACAACTGAGCTCTTATAATGTGGTTCGTTGTTAAAAAAGATTATACCTTTTTAAATAGCAACGAGCCATTAGTCCCACCAAAACCAAATGAGTTACACAATGCAAAGTCGAGTTTTGCATCACGTGCAGTGTGGGCTATGTAATCTAGGTCACAGCCTTCATCTGGGTTATCAAGGTTAATGGTTGGCGATACTTTTTGATCGGCCAGCGATAAAATAGAAATAATAGACTCTACTGAACCCGCTGCACCTAATAGGTGACCCATCATCGACTTAGACGAGCCAACCATTACATCTTTAGCTGCACTGCCAAAAATAGTTTTAACAGCTTGCGTTTCGGCTTTGTCGCCTGCGTTAGTCGATGTACCGTGTGCGTTAATGTAGCCTACTTGCTCTGCATTTACTTGTGCATCGTTTAGTGCATTTTGCATTGCAAGTGCAGCGCCTGCACCGTCTTCCGGTGGCGAGGTCATGTGGTATGCATCACCACTCATACCAAAACCAACAAGTTCAGCGTATATTTTAGCGCCACGGGCTTTAGCGTGTTCGTATTCTTCAACTACTACCACGCCTGCACCATCAGATAATACAAAACCATCGCGGTCTTTATCCCACGGGCGAGATGCCGCTTGTGGGTCATCATTGCGTGTAGAAAGCGCGCGTGCAGCATTAAAACCACCCATACCAATTGGCGTACAGGCTTTTTCTGCACCGCCGGCAACCATGGCATCTGCATCGCCGTAGGCAATCATACGCGCTGCATGGCCAATATTATGCAAGCCTGTAGTACATGCCGTTACAATAGAAATATTAGGACCGCGTAAACCATGCATCATTGATAAATGGCCTGAGATCATATTAATAATGGTTGATGGCACATAAAATGGCGAAAGCTTACGTGGGCCACTGTTAAGCAGTTTTATGTGGTTTTCTTCAATGAGGGTGAGTCCACCAATACCCGAACCTACTGCTACACCAATACGTGTTGCGTTTTGCTCAGTTACTTCAAGACCTGAATCTTGTAAGGCTTGAACACCCGCTGCAATGCCATACTGAATAAATAAGTCCATTTTTTTAGTATCTTTCGCCGACATGTATGCAGTTGCATCAAAGTCATTGATGAGTCCAGCGAATTTAGTACCAAATTTTGATGTGTCAAAGTGGGTTATATTTTGTATACCACTTTTACCATCTAATAAGCCTTGCCAGGTTGATTGCACATCATTACCTAGCGGCGTCAACATTCCTAAGCCAGTTACGACGACTCGACGTTTAGCCACGGTTTGCCTCCAATAAGGGATATTTAAACCAATCGATTAATGTATTGTTATTTAGTAAGCAGTTTGTCTTACTAAGTTTAAATCTATTGGCATTACAAAGGGAATTCATACCCAAGCGACCTCAAAGTGCGAGTCTCAAATTCAAGTAAGGATATGCTATTACACATAAATGTAGTAGAGAGTAAAAGCGGGTGAATTTGAATCATGAACTTTGAGGTGGTTTGGATATATAGATTAAAGGCAGCGAATGCTGCCTTTAATATGCGATTAATTACTCAGCGTGAGCTGATACGTAATCGATTGCAGATTGTACTGTAGTGATCTTTTCAGCTTCTTCATCTGGGATCTCAGTATCAAACTCTTCTTCTAGAGCCATAACTAGTTCAACAGTATCAAGAGAATCTGCACCTAGGTCATCTACGAAAGAAGCTTCGTTTTTAACTTCTTCTTCTTTAACACCTAGTTGTTCGATGATAATTTTTTTTACGCGTTCTTGGATATCGCTCATTCTTCTTTCCTTTATTAAAAACGCCAATGCGTTATTTTCAGATTGCGGCGTAGTTTACGCCGCATAATTCTCTGATTCAATGATTTGACCATAAATAATTGTCTGGTCAAACCTCTGAGTGTTTGTTAGGTCTTTTATCGCTTATTTTCACAGCGATTTCAAGTATGTTTAAAGCAAGATCACAAAAAATTCAATGTTTTTGAGGCCACTTACTTAAGTTATTTTGCTTTCAAAGTACTGGCAATGGTTTTTAAACCATGTACATCGCGCCATTTACATGCAAAGTTTCGCCCGATACATACGCAGCCGCGTCAGATGCTAAATAACACACTGCCGCTGCTATTTCATCAGGCTGGCCTAATCGACCTGCTGGTACATTTGCAAGGGTGGCCGCTTTTTGATCTTCTGTTAGCTCATCGGTCATATCGGTTTGAATAAAACCAGGGGCTACTACATTTACAGTAATACCGCGTGATGCAACTTCACGAGCAAGCGATTTAGAAAAACCAATCACACCTGCTTTTGCCGCCGCATAGTTAGCTTGACCTGCATTACCCATAGTGCCCACAACTGAGCCAATATTAATAATACGGCCGTTCTTTTTCTTCATCATTGGGCGTAATACCGCTTTAGATAAACGGAAAATAGAGCTTAGGTTAGTGTCGATAATATCGTCCCACTCGCCGTCTTTCATGCGCATTAATAAATTATCACGGGTGATACCCGCGTTATTTACAAGCACATCAACATCACCCAAATCCGCTTTTATTGCAGCCAAAGTTGCCTCAATCGATGCAGGATCGGTTACGTTTAAAGCATAACCCTTACCATTATCACCTAAATATTCGCTAATTTTAGCTGCGCCTGAGTCACTTGTTGCAGTACCTGCTACTTTTGCGCCTTGTGCTACTAAGGTGTTTGCAATTGCTTTACCAATGCCACGGCTTGCGCCAGTAATTAGGACAACTTTGCCCTCTAATGAAAATAAATTAGTCATTTTATATACTCTTATTTTGCAGCGTAGATAGAGGCAGCATCGTTTACTGCACCACATACCATTGCTTTATCAATTCGTTTTGCAAGGCCAGTTAAAACTTTACCTGGGCCAAATTCGTAGCTTTGTGTTATGCCTTGGGCAACTAAAGCTTGCACTGTTTCTGTCCAACGTACTGGGCTGTATAGTTGGCGCACCAATGCATCTTTAATGGCATCGGCTGAATTTTCAGCTTTTACATCAACATTATTAATTACATCACACTTAGGTGTATTAAATGTTAAAGCCGCTAAATCGTTAGCTAGTTTTTCAGCCGCTGGCTTCATTAATTCACAATGTGAAGGCACGCTTACACTCAGTGGTAAGGCACGTTTTGCGCCTGCGTCTTTACACGCTTTCGAAGCTCTATCTACCGCAGCTTTGTGCCCTGCAATAACCACTTGGCCTGGTGAGTTATAGTTTACCGGTGAAACGACCTCACCTTGTGCAGACTCTTCACACGCAGCTTTTATTTCGTCATCACCTAAACCAATAATAGCGGCCATAGACCCTACGCCTGCTGGCACTGCTTCTTGCATGTATAAGCCACGGTTTTCAACCAGTTTTACCGCTTCACTTAAGCTAATAACATCACTACACACAAGTGCAGAGTATTCACCTAAACTGTGACCAGCCATAACAACATCGGCATCAGGGTTTTGAGCTAACCAATGGCGGTAAATTGCCACACTGGCTGTTAATAATGCAGGTTGAGTGCGATGAGTTTGATTGAGTTCTTCTTCTGGGCCATTTAGTACCAGCGCTGCTAAATCGTAGCCAAGTGCGCTTGACGCTTCACTAAAGGTTGATTTTACAATGTCAGAGCTCTCTAGTAGCTCGCTTAACATGCCAACGCTTTGTGAGCCCTGACCTGGAAATAGAAGTGCAATTTTTTGTGCCATACTTTGCTCTTTTTAATTAAACAAAAATTTAATGTAACTACGGCACCTAACGTTTATTCGGCCGCCGAGTTTTTAGAATGTGTTTTTTCGAAAATAGCGGCTATTTTATCTGGAAGTTGGCGTTCAACTTCTTTTACCGCTTCATCGATTGCTGCTTGAAATGCTTTTGCTGATGCATTTCCATGGCTTTTAACGACAATACCGCGCAATCCTACCAGAGAAGCACCGTTATACTGGTCGGGGTTCACCCGATTATAGAGTTTTTTTATGATAGGACTTAAAATAAACGCCATGCATTTGTAAATTAAGTGCTTTTCGAGGGCGCTTGTAAACTTTTTCATAATTAGCTTAGCAATGCCTTCGCAGGTTTTTAACGCAACGTTACCTACAAACCCCTCACACACAATAACATCGGCCTTCCCCGAAAATATATCACTGCCCTCGCTGTAACCGGTGTAATTAATATAAGGACTTTGTTGCATAAGCTGTGCGGCTTGTTTTATGTCTTCGTGGCCTTTTATGTCTTCTGAGCCAATATTAAGCAAACTCACTTTTGGGCTATCACAGCCAAGTGCTTGACCAGCGACCACCGACCCCATAATGCCAAATTGATAAAGTATTTCTGCATCACAATGCACATTTGCGCCTAAATCGAGCAAATACACTGGGGTTTTTCGCTCTGTAGGCACAGCAGATATTAATGCGGGGCGTTTAACGCCTGGTAACATTTTTAATACATAGTGAGCCATAAAAAATAGAGCACCCGTGTTACCTGAGCTTACACAAGCTTGCGCCTCACCCGATTTAACTAAATCAAGGGCAACACGCATTGAAGAATCTTTTTTAGAACGTACAGCTAAAGCGGGTTCGCAAGCATTAGTAACAACTTCACTGCAATGGCGAATAATTAAACGTGGGTGTGAAAGCGAATCGAGGGATTCTAATTGATTTGTAATAACTTGCTCGTTGCCGCACAAAATAAGCGTTAAATTGGCATGAGCATTTACTGCGCAAACGGCAGCGGGGATAGATGAACGGGGGCCATAATCGCCCCCCATCATATCTAACGCTATGGTTAGATTAGTCAGCATAAAGCAATCTCTTAGTTAGAAATTACTTGAACGCCTTTGTAGTAACCGTCAGCAGTTACGTGGTGACGACGATGAGTCTCACCTGAAGTTTGGTCAACTGTTAAAGTTGGACCGTTGATCGCATCGTGTGAACGGCGCATGCCGCGTCTTGCACGAGACTTTTTGCTTTTTTGTACAGCCATTAGTCTTCTCCTAAGAATCTTTCTTAAGTTGTTTCAAAATATCAAATGGATTTGGTTTATCATCTTCCGCTTTTAACACACCAAAGCTAGCAGGCTTTGACGAGTAATTGCACGAAGCTTCGTTGTGTGTAGGCACTAATGGCACTGCTAAAATTAGCTCGTCTTCGATTAACTCAAATACGTTAATTTCGCCGTTTTCATCAAGTTCTACTTCATCGTAGACTTCAGGAAGATCATCTGACTCAGCATCCAAACCAACTGGCGAATACATAAAGTCTTGATCCAAATCCAACCCTAAATCATCATTACAACGTTGACAAGTTACAGTTACGTGCGTGGACAAATTGCCGCTAATCACAACTAAACCTTGCTCATCAGTTTTGCACTGAATTTTTACCGCTATTTCACCTACTTCTTCCTGTACAACACCTCGTAAACGAGCAAGTTTTTCAAGCGGTACAATACCATCGTAAGATAAACGGTGTTGCGCTGCTTTCCCAGGATGAAGAGTGATGGGAATTTTTACCTTTTGCATAGGGGCTGCATCATATAGATAGTTAATAGGTTAGTCAAAGCAAAAAAGCATTTTTACATGGTTTTTCACGTGTTTTCATTACGGATCTGATTTATCCTAACTCAAACTAATTTTAATTAGGATAATAATTTATGAAGCACCCGCTTATATTAGCCTCAAGCTCGCCATTTAGGCAGACTTTATTGCAAAAATTTAATCTGCCCTTTAGTACTTTTTCGCCAAATATTGACGAAACCGCCTTACCAAACGAAACCCCTGAGCAACTCGTAATGCGCTTAAGCGAAGGCAAAGCACGAGCAGCCTGCAATCACTTTGACCAAGGTTTAGCTATCGGCTCTGACCAAGTAGCTGTGTTTAACGGGCAAATTCTTGGTAAACCTCATAATAAAGAAAACGCCTTAAAACAGCTTGCTCTATTTAGCGGTCAAACCGTTACGTTTTTAACCGGCCTGTGTGTTTATGATATTGCGAGCGATAAAGCAAAAACGTTAATAGAGCCTTTTGAAGTGGTATTTAGAACACTCACCAAAGCGCAAATAGACGCCTACTGCGATGCAGAGCAACCTTATAACTGCGCTGGGAGCTTTAAAAGTGAAGGATTAGGCATTTGTTTATTTGAAAAGTTAAACGGGGACGATCCAAATAGTTTAATAGGCTTGCCACTAATTAAACTCAGCCAGCTATTAGCTGAGTTTAATCTTGATATACTTGCCGAGCAGCCAAAAAATTAACCAACTAAAATACGTTGCAACTGTTGGTAACTATCAACGGTTGCAACAGGGGTAAATTCGTTTAATTGCTCCGCGCTATGACCCCCCATGGTCACACCTATCCTATCCATGCCCGCTGCTTTTGCCATTGCCATGTCTATTTTTGTATCGCCAATCATAAGGGCATCATCTACATTAACTCCCAACTCATCTAAAAGTTGGTAAAGCATGTCGGGAGATGGCTTAGACTGCGCTTCGCAGCTGGTACGGCTTGCACTAAAAAATACGCGCAGCTGGCTTTCATCAAGCAAGCGCTCAAGCCCCGCGCGCCCTTTACCGGTGGCAATCGCTAAAATAACACCTTGCGCTTTTAATATACTTAGTACATTTTCCACATTATCAAATACAGGTGTTGGGGTATTATCAACACGGTATTGTTGTTTATAGCCGTTAATTAATGCAGGATGCTGCGCTACGTCATCAGGAAAAAGTACCTCAATGGCAAGTTCAAGCGACATACCAATTATATTTTTAATTGCAGTGTCGCTTGGCGGTTCAATATTAAGCGCAAGTGCACTGTGACGAATACAATTAACAATTTTGCTAATTGAGTCCATGACAGTGCCATCCCAATCAAAAATAACCAGTTTATACTTTTTAAAAACAGCGGCGGTCATTACGCTTTAGCATCTCTTAATTTTAAAATACAATTTTTAAGTGCGTTATCAAGCGGTGCTTCTACACGCAGAGTGGTTTCGTTTTTAGGGTGATAAAAGCTTAAATCGTGAGCGTGTAAAAATAAGCGGTTTAAACCAATTTTACGCATTGATTCATCAAAACCTTGGTCGCCGTATTTATCATCGCACGCAATAGGATGGCCTTTACACTGGGTATGAACACGTATTTGGTGAGTACGCCCTGTTACAGGAGAAGCTTGTACTAGTGAGCACTCGTTAAAACGCTCAAGTACCCTAAAGCGGGTATGTGAAGGTTTCCCCTCAACATTATCTACGCGCACCACGCGCTCGCCCGACTTGAGCGTGTTTTTACGCAGGCCTTCGGTCACATTTTTAACCGATGAGTCCCACTGCCCTGTTACCAATGCCCAGTAGTTTTTTTCCATGGTTTTTTCACGCAGCTGCTCATGCAGCGCAGTGAGCACTGAGCGGCGCTTCGAAATTAATAAACAGCCCGATGTGTCTCTATCAAGTCTGTGTACGAGCTCTAAATTACGCTCATCTGGGCGTAATACGCGCAGCGCTTCTATTAAACCATAGCTTAAGCCGCTCCCCCCATGCACAGCCATGCTTGAAGGTTTATTAATAACAATAAGGTACTTGTCTTCAAATAAAATGGCGCTTTCTAATTGTTTTACTTTATCTAGCTTTTTAGGCACAAACTCTTCGCGTTCTGCTACTTTAATTGGCGGAATACGCACGACATCATTAAGTTGTAATTTATAAACAGGCTTAATGCGTTTTTTATTAACGCGTACCTCGCCTTTGCGTAAAATTTTATAAACAGCGCTTTTAGGCACCCCTTTTAAATGGGTAATAAGAAAGTTATCAATACGCTGACCTAAATGGTCTTCGTTGATTGTGACAAAAGTTACTTGTAAGCCGGTTTTTTCTGACATTGCCTAATCACTGATTTAAGTAAAATAATTTAGTTGCTAACACGGTTATAATAGTGGGATAATCAGCAGCGCAAATATTTAGTATTTGCAAAATAACAACGGTGCTTTTTAACACATTAAAACTTTCGTGATGCACATTCTGGGTAGCCGATCATACAGATCCGAGTTAAGTTTTCCAAAGCTTTTATGCCTACTCAGTTAACACGTGCGCTCAACTAACAGTAATGCGCGTAATATATTACTGATTAAGTTTGAACATGAATTGACATTTAATGTAAAAATAAAAGCAATGAACAAATAATTTGTTTGATAGTGACGACGTAAATACGTTGTTCAGCATTTGCTCACATGTAGTACCGTATAGCAGCTTATTTAGAACTAAAAATCTAGCAAATAAGCGTTTATTAACATTCGGCAGCGAACTTTGCTCGTAAGTACTTAGAAAATACTCATCGTATTTACGCAACTTAACGAGCCCTACGCGCCTAACATAAACGTACTAAAAAGATTGATATGACAGGCCAACTTCTGGGTAAAACTTGTAAAGAGCGTAAGAGCCAACAGTTTTAGCACCATAAAGAATTTAATAACGTAAGCGTACGTTATTGTTAGCCAGCATTTAAAAAATACTGCATACACATTACAGAGCGTTCCGTAACAGACCCAGTCGTGAGGCTGCACATTCTAAAAAAGGGAACAACTGAACAGGCGAACACGTTTCGTCATGTCAGCGACACAAAATAAGTAGAGTAACAATATGAAACGTATGCTAATCAATGCAACGCAGCAAGAAGAAATGCGCGTAGCACTGGTTGATGGCCAGCGCCTATATGATTTAGATATAGAAAGCCCAGGTCACGAACAGAAAAAAGCCAATATTTATAAAGGCAAAATTACACGCATTGAACCTTCTTTAGAAGCGGCTTTTGTAGATTACGGCGCCGATCGTCATGGTTTCCTTCCTTTAAAAGAAATTGCCCGCACATACTTCCCGCAAGGTTACACTTTTCATGGTCGTCCTAATATTCGCGACGTGATTAAAGAAGGCCAAGAGGTAATAGTACAAGTAGATAAAGAAGAGCGCGGCCAAAAAGGCGCAGCCCTTACTACTTTTATCAGCGTAGCGGGTAGTTACTTAGTGCTTATGCCTAATAATCCTCGTGCAGGCGGTATTTCTCGTCGTATCGAAGGTGATGAGCGTACAGACCTTAAAGAAGCACTTAGCCGTTTAGAACTACCAAAAGGCATGGGCTTAATTGTACGTACCGCAGGTGTTGGCAAATCGTTTGAAGAATTAAACTATGATTTAAAAGCGCTTTTAGTCCATTGGGATGCTATTCAACAAGCAGCCGATAGTGCTAAAGCTCCGTTTTTGATACACCAAGAAAGCAATGTAATTTTTCGCGCTATTCGCGATTATTTACGCCGCGATATTGGCGAAATCTTAATTGATAAACCACGTGTATTTGAAGAAGCTAAAGCGCACATTGAGCGTTTTCGCCCTGACTTTATGAGCCGTGTAAAGCTATATCAAGGCGACACGCCATTATTCACACATTACCAAATTGAAAGCCAAATCGAATCTGCGTTCCAACGTGAAGTACGTTTGCCTTCAGGTGGTTCTATAGTAATTGACCCAACAGAAGCGCTTACCTCTATTGATATTAACTCGTCTAAGGCAACTAAAGGCGGTGATATTGAAGAAACAGCACTCAACACTAATTTAGAAGCGGCTGATGAAATTGCCCGCCAATTACGTCTTCGCGACTTAGGTGGTTTAATTGTTATCGACTTTATCGATATGACACCGCCACGCCATCAACGCGAAGTAGAAAACCGTTTAAAAGACGCGGCTCGCCCAGATCGTGCGCGTGTACAAATTGGCAAAATATCGCGCTTTGGTCTACTAGAAATGTCGCGCCAGCGTTTACGCCCTTCGCTTGGTGAAGCAAGCCAAGGCCCGTGCCCGCGTTGTAGCGGACAAGGCACGATTCGCTCTAATGAGTCAATCGCCCTTTCTATTTTGCGTTTAATTGAAGAAGAAGCAATTAAAGACAACACTGCACAAGTAAACGCCCAAGTGCCTGTAGCTGTTGCCGCTTATTTATTAAACGAGCAGCGCAGAAGCGTTCACCGTATTGAAAAACATCACAAATGTGATGTGGTGATTATTCCTAATCAACACATGGAAACACCACACTACGAAGTGATGCGTTTACGTAAAGACGAAACACTGGAAACAGTAAGTTACGACCAAGTTGTTGCCCCAGAGCCTGAATCGTTCGAAATGGCTAAACCAGCAGCTGCGCCGGTACGTGAAGAACCTATGCTTAAAGGTGTTGTTATGCCTTCAACACCTGCACCACAAGCTAAAGTAGATAAGCCAGCAGCCCCTGTTGCAGTACCTAAAGTTGAAGGTGGTTTACTCGCGGCTATTGGTAATTGGTTCAAGTCGTTATTCTCTAGTGAAAGCGAAGAAGAAAAACAAGCAAAAGAAAAAGCTGAGCAAGAAAAGCAACAGCAAACGCGTAATAACAATCGCCGTGGTAACAGTGACAATCGTCGTCGTAATAACAACCAGCGTCGTCGTAACAACTCACGCTCTAAACCTCGTGGTGAACGCCCTAGTGAAGAAGAAGTGAAAACTGATTCTACAGCGAACGAAAGCCAAGAGAAAAACGAGAACCGTAACAAGCGTCGTCGTAACCCTAACTCGCGTAAGCGTAACGATAACCGTAATAACGACAATCGTAATGCAGATAAAGAGCAAGTTAAAACAGACGCTAAAGCGAATGAAGCTGAGACTAAACAAAACGCTGAGCCTAAAGAGCAAAAGCCAAAAGTTCGTCGTCAACGTCGTAATGTGCGTAAAAAAGTACGTATCCAAGATGAAAATACTGAGCAAGTAAACGCATCTGATACGCCTGAGCAAGCGCAGCAAAGCACTGAAACGCCAAAAGTAGAGCAACCTAAAGCGCAAGAGAAAGCGCCAGCAGAAAAGCAAGCTACTAATGAGCAAAAATCAGAGCAAACAAAGCCTGCACCTGTAAAAGAGCAAACGGCTAAAACACAACCTGAGCAAGAAGCAAAGCCAGTAGCTGCAGTGCCATCTGAGGAAGCACACTCTGAAGATGAGCAAGGGCAAACACGTACGCGCTCACGCCGTTCTCCTCGTCACCTTCGTGCTTCGGGTCAGCGTCGCCGCCGCCCTGAGCAAAATGAAGCAAATGAAGAAAGAACCACTGAAGCGCCTGCATTTGTTCCTGTCGCTGATCAAGCAGCAGCAGAGTACGAGGCAGAGCTTAAAGCAAAAGCTGAACAGCCAAGCTCAAACGATGCATCAGAAAATGTTGAGCAAGCGATAGCTGTAGAAGACTTAGCTAAAGTTGAGGCTGCCCCTAAAGCAGAGCAACCAACAGCCAATGACGATGCAGTGAAAACGGTTGACCCTGAAACAGCTGAAGAGCCCGTTGTTGTTACTGAGCAACCTATTTCAGCACCTGAACCTGTGAAATCAGAGCCTGAAGTAGCTGAGCAACCAGCAACCCCAGAGCCTGTTAAAGCAGAGCCTGAAGTAGCTGAACAACCAGCAACACCAGAGCCTGTTAAAGCAGAGCCTGTAGCAGCTGAGCAACCAGAAACGCCAGAGCCTGTTAAAGCAGAGCCTGTAGCAGCTGAGCAACC
>NZ_LKDU01000047.1:0-15975 GCF_001401855.1 Pseudoalteromonas sp. P1-7a
TAGCTGATAGCTGATAGCTGATAGCTGATAGCTGATAGCTGATAGCTGATAGCTGATAGCTGATAGCTGATAGCTGATAGCTGATAGCTAAAAACCTCAACAAACCGATTCTCGCTTGCGTGTAAACATACCTCATGCTTTAATTACACCGCTAAAAAAATAAGTACTCACCAAGGCTGGTGAGCAAGCGCAATATTTAAAATAATTTTGGGATTCTACAATGGCGTTAAGCTGTAAATCACTCGCAACTTCTCTCGTAATGCTAGCAATATCAGGGTGTACAATAGTACCCGGTAGCCATTTTGAAGGCATAGATTCAGGCGAACAAACATATAACCTTGAGCAAGATCTCGAAAAAGTAAACATCCAAATTATCGACTCGCAGCTTTTAAATAAACAAAAGTTAGCGCAAGCAGCGGCTAAGCCTATTTCAAGCAGTGCGGGTGTTAATACCAGCAATTACGAATACAAACTAGGTGTAGGTGATGTACTTACAATAGGCGTATGGGATCACCCCGAGCTTACAATACCAGCTGCTGTACAACGTACCGCAGAGTTTGATGGCTTCCGCGTACAAAAAGACGGCACAATTACCTACGCGTATGCCCCTAACATTCCTGCTGCAGGCCGAACAATTAGCCAAGTGCGCGACGACCTAGTAAAGCGCTTAAGCCGAGTGATAGAAGACCCACAAGTAGATGTAAAAGTAGTGGGCTTTAGAAGCCAAAAAGCATACGTAACAGGTGAGGTAAATAAGCCTGGCGTTTACCCCGTAACCGAAATACCCCTTACCCTTATTGATGCGCTAAACCAAGCGGGTGGATTAACCGATTCAGCCGATTGGCGCACCGTTACCTTTACCCGAGGCGATAAAACAGAAGTTATTAAGCTTGATGATTTTTATGCCCACGGCGATATTTCGCAAAACCGTTTACTACAACACGGCGATATAGTGCATGTAAGCCGTAACGATGCACAAAAAGTATTTGTACTAGGCGATGTAAAAAAAGCAGGTTCAGTAACCCTTAATCGCTACGGTTTAAACTTAGCCGAAGCACTAAGTGATTCGGGTGGTTTAAACGAAGCAACAGCAGATGCAAATGGCGTATTTGTACTGCGTAAAAGCAACGTAGAACAAACAGGCTATATTGCAAACGTATACCAGCTACATGCAAAAAATATAGCAGCTATGGTATTAGCAGAGCAGTTTGAACTTGAGCCAAGCGACATTGTATATGTAACCTCTGCACCACTTGCACGTTGGAACCGTGTAATAAGCTTATTATTACCGTCAGTATCATCCGTCGATAGCCTAAACGATATTTCATCAGAGTAAGAAGTAACAAAAATGTTTGATTCAGTTTTAGTTGTATGTGCGGGCAACATATGCCGCAGCCCTACCGGTGAATATGTATTAAAGCAAAAGCTTGAAGGTAAAAATATTAAAGTATCATCGGCTGGGTTAACCGCACTTGAAGGCAAACCTGCCGATGCCACAGCAAAACAAATTGCACAGGCAAATGGTGTAAATATGGATGCCCACCAAGGGCGCCAGTTAACATCAACTTTGGTAGCGCAAAACAGCGTTATTTTAGTAATGGAAGAACGCCATTTAAACGATGTACACGCCCGTTACCCAGAGGCGCGCGGTAAAACCTTTTTACTCGGTAAGTGGATTAACAACGCCGAAATACCCGACCCATACCGCCAAAGCCAAGAGGCTTTTGAACACGTTTATACATTAATCGATAGCGCATGCAGCGCTTGGCAAAAGTATTTATAAGGAATGGCTAAATTAATGACTGCCCAGCCGAGTAATAAAAGTAAAAATACCGCACAACCCACGCAAGAAATCGATCTAATGGCACTACTAGGTGCATTGCTCGACCGCAAATATTTTATAGCCGGCATAACCGCATTATTTATGTTTGTAGGTGTGGTTTATGCTGTATTAAGTACACCGGTTTACCAAGCCACCGCGATGATACAGGTAGAAGATGGCGGCGCATCGGTCCCAGGGTTTGACGACATGGCCGGCATGTTCGAAAGTACATCGGCCGCAGTAACCGAAATAGAGCTCCTTAAGTCGCGCAGTGTTATTGGTGAGGCAGTAGATACATTAAAGCTTGATATAACAGCTGAGCCTAAGCTCTTCCCTTTTATTGGTAATCGGGCTTATCGTAATTTTACGCCAATGGAAAAGGGCGACCTAGCAGAGCCAAGCTTTGGTGCAAGCAGCTATGCTTGGGGCGGCGAAAGTATAAATATATTTAGGTTTGACGTACCTCGTACTGCTATAAACCAAGAGTTTACACTTGTCGCGCAAACAAATAATGGTGTGGCGCTTTTAAATAGCGAAGGCAACCAAATACTCGCTGGTAAAGTAGGCGAGGAGCTTACCAACGGCAAGTTTAACTTAACAGTGCGCGAGCTTAACGCACGCCCAGGCACCGAGTTTATACTAACCCGTAAAGACCGCTTAAACACTATACTTGATTTACAAAAAGAGATTGGCGCAAGCGAAAAAGGTAAAGATTCGGGCATAATTAATTTAAGCCTACAAAGCACAAAACCAAGTTACGCCGAAAAAGTACTTGATAAAGTAGCCGCTATTTATGTACGCCGTAATGTAGAGCGTAATAGCGCCGAGGCACAAAAATCGCTCGAATTTTTAGAAGTACAATTACCTGAAATTAAAAAACAGCTAGAGTATGCCGAGCAACGTTTTAACGATTACCAAATAAAGCGCCAGTCTATAAACATAACGCTCGAAACCCAAGGTGTACTAGAGCAAGTTGTTAAACTTGAGACTAAGCTACAAGAGCTAAACCTAAAGCGCTTAGAACTCGGCCGTAAATTCAAAAAAAACCATCCATCATATCAAAGTATTATTGAGCAAATTCAAGCGGTAGAAAAACAAAAAGACCAACTAATAGGTGAGGTAGGCAGCCTGCCCGAAACTCAACAAGAGCTACTACGTTTAAAGCGCGATGTTGAGGTAAGCAACCAAATATATACACTGCTACTTAGCAAAACCCAAGAGCTTGACATAGTACGTGCAGGCACCGTAGGTAATGTGCGCGTTATTGACTACGCCGAGGTAAACACCACAAAACCAGTTAAGCCTAAAAAAGCACTAATAGTGGTTATGGCAACTATGCTAGGCGGTATGCTAAGCGTTGCAATAGTGCTTATACAAAAAGCAATGCACAAAGGGGTAGAAGACCCAAGCGAGATTGAAGCACTAGGCATACCCGTTTATGCAAGTGTACCCCACTCAGACCATCAAGATAAGTTAACTGGCTTTGCAAAAGCACGTAAAAATAAAACGGCAAAAGCAAAAACTATACTCGCGCTCGATAACCCAGCAGACCTTTCAATAGAGGCATTACGTAGCCTACGCACTAGCTTACACTTTGCGATGATGGAAGCTAAAAACAATATTATTGCTATATCAGGCCCAAGCCCTGGTGTGGGTAAATCGTTTATATCGGTTAACTTAGCTTCGGTGCTCGCGCAAAGTGGTAAAAAAGTACTTATTATTGATGCCGATATGCGCAAAGGTTACTTACAAACCCAGTTTGGCTTAAAGTGGGACGATGGCCTTAGTGATTACCTATCGGGCCGTTTAAACCTAGAGCAAGTGACTAAACCCACTAAGGTTGAAGGGTTGAATGTAATTACCCGAGGGCAAATACCACCCAACCCATCAGAGCTGTTAATGCACTCAAACTTTAGTCAGTTGGTTGAAGAGGTAAGCGCTGCGTACGACATAGTAATAATTGATACCCCACCAATACTTGCAGTAACCGACCCTGCAATAGTGAGCGCCCATACAGGTACTACGTTATTGGTAGCACGCTTTGGCCAAAACCATTTACGTGAAATAGAACTAACACGAGATCGCTTTGATCAAAACGGTATAGACGTTAAAGGCTTAGTGTTTAACGGTGTAGTTAAAAAAGCCAGTAATGCCTATGGGTATTATGGTTATTACAACTACGAATATAAAAGTGAATTATAGATTAATGCTTTATATCCAATTTAGAAACCTTCTTAATTGTATATAGCTTAGCTTTTAAACAAAGGGGGCAACTTTCCGAGTAAAGTTGCGTTTACTTTATATGCAGTCTAAAAATAGTAATTTTATTGCTCTTTTTATAAATAAGCAGGTTTGATTGATTTTTATGCTTCTAATTTTTAAATCTGTATTGAAATAAAATGAAAAATAAAAGTTTTATCAAAAATTTTTCTTTAGTGATGTCTAGTTCTGCTAGTGCACAATTGATTACATTTCTTTTTATTCCTGTGCTATCTAGGGTTTATTCTCCTGAAGTACTGGGAATCCAAAATTTATTTTTATCTTTGACAACAATATTAATACCAATAGGTGCGTTAACTTTACCTATGGCTATTGTACTAGTGAAAAGAGAAATTGATATTAATAAGCTCGCAAGCGCTTGTTTAAATATATCAATATTTCTATTTTTACTGCTTAATTTGGCTGCTTTTTTAATAGCCTATTTAGCGCCCAATGTTTCCTTTGTTAGAGGTTTAGGTGGGTGGCTATATTTAGTCCCTACATATCTCTTAATTTTAACTGCGACTGAAGTAAACAAAAAAATTATCGTTAAAAGAAAAAACTATTTAGGCCTATCAAAGGTAAATATTATAAGTTCTTTTATCGGCAATTTTTCTAAAACAATATTCGGCCTCATTTCCCCAACTGCCAGTTCACTATTTATATCTTTGAACATTAGTGCTGTACTAACTTCACTTTACTCATTTAAAAAATCTGGCTTTAGTTATATTATAATTCCAAAAAAAAGGATGAAACTTTTTCTTAAAAAATACCACGACTTTCCAATGTTTCGTTGTCCACAAATGTTAATAAATGCATTTTCTCAAGATATACCAGTAATTCTTTTTTCAGGTATGTATGGGCTAAGTATCGTGGGGTATTATGGAATGGCTAGAGTTTTTTTAACGGCACCCGTAAATTTAATGGGAAGTACGGTTAATAGCTTACTTTACCCAAGGTTTGTTGAAAAGTTAAATGCAAAAGAGGATGTTTTTACTCTCTTAAAATACTCTACTGCAGGGTTGGCTTTAATAAGTATAATTCCTTTTGCTTTGATTTATTTATACGGGGAGCAAGTATTTGTATTTATTTTAGGAAGTGAATGGGGGGGCGCAGGGAAAATAGCTGAGATAATGTGTGTAATGTCTTTTTTTTCATTAATAGCTCGACCATCCATAAGTATTATTCCAGTTATAAACTATCAAAAAATATTTTTAAATTTTGAAGTTGTAAGTTGTTTATTTAGAGTGGCTAGTATCTTTTTGGGTTTCAATTATTTTAGTAACTATCTCGATGTAATTATGTTACTTTCATTTTTCTCAGCATTTATTTATTTCTTTTTGACATCAATGATTTTTTTTGTAGTCTATAAAAATAAATTCAAAAGTAGGTAAATTATGTTATTTTCTGTAATTATTCCTCATTTTAATAGTTTCAATTTACTGCAAGAACTAATACGAACGATTCCTGAAAGTAATGATATCGAGATTATAGTCATAGATGATCATAGTAAAAACCCGCCTGTGGAAAATGATTTTAAATATAGAAATAATATTAAAATACTTACCAATCATAGTAAAGGGGCTGGCTCAGCAAGAAATCTAGGTATTTTAGAATCTAGTGGCAAGTGGCTCATTTTTGCAGATGCTGATGACTTTTTTGATGTAAGTGCTTTTGGAACTATACGAAAAAGTATACTTGAGGGTGGTGATATTATTTATTTTCCACCTTCTAGCATCGATAGTTCTTTAAAACGAGTAGGCAATAGGCATAAAAGGTATGAAAACTTGGTTAGTGACTTTTTAGAAAATAGAACTTATGAAAACGAAAATAAATTAAAGTTGCACTTTTTTGTTCCTTGGAGCAAAGTTTACAATAAGAGCTTTATCTTAAAGAATAAAATTTATTTTGATGATATTTTGTACTCAAACGATATTCTGTTTTCTGCTAAAGCAGGAATGAAAGCTCAAAAAATAGTTTGTAGTAATGAAGTTATTTATATAGTTAGAGAAAGTAGTGACTCACTAACAAAAAAAATTGATAAAACTGCATTTAATATAAGGTTTGATGCTGCACTAAGGTTTAATAAATTACTGTTAAATTCCGGCTACAAACAGCATGCTATGCCATTATTGAAGTTTGTTATGTGGTCAAGGAAGTTCGGAATTCAATGCTTTTTTAAAACTTTATTAGCGGTGGGTAAAAAAGAAAATAAGCTAGTTAATCTAAAAGCATTAAAGAAATATAATTCACTAGGTAAGGTTTTGAGCCGCTACAGAGAGTTACAAAAATGAATGTTGAGAGGCGACTTTTCTTCAATCTTTATTTGTTTAGTAATATTATTGCAGTTTTACTTTATGTTTATACTGCAGTTGCAGGTGGTGACTTAAGAGGTTATGTAGTAAACAGTCCTCTTTTATTATTATTTTGTTTATTTCTGACGCAGGGCTTTATGTACGTGTTTTGCGTTTATGTATTTAATTTTTTAAGTGATTTTAAAATAAAAAATATAGTCATCCTGAAAAGTTATTTTATATTGGACTTGATTATATTATTGAATAATATTTCATATGCTATTTTTTCAACTCGGTATGACGTTGGCTTGGCCGGTGTTGAAATCTCAAAAGATGTCCCTAAATATCTACTTTATTTTTTTATAATCACCCAACCAACTTTTTTGACTTATATTTACTTAGCTTACACGGGTAAAGAAAAGAGAAAGCTTTTAATCATTAATGCTCTAGTAATACTAATTGTTTCTTTAATGAAGGGGTGGCTATCCTCATTGCTATATTTAGCTTTTATCTTGATAATGTTCAATCGTAACTTCTTTCTAAGAGAAAAAAAGAAACTCATAATTATTGGTATAGGGGCAATAATTGTTGCTCCTATTTTTAGGTTTTTAAAATCTGTATCTTCGGCGGTTAACAAAAGTGAATCAGGTATTTCCTATGCTGAGGCTATGCAAGCAGTCATTAGTTATAAAGAAATAACTAGTTTTTTTGACTTCGTTAATGTTTACTTTTCTTCAGTACTAGAGCGTTTTGAAAATACAGGGATACTTTATTACGTAATTGTTGATGACCGAGTAAAACACTTTTTAAGTAGTTACAATATCACTCCATTCTATGCTGAAGGTTGGCTTCAAGAACGTATTTTTAACATATTTGTTAACCCCAAAACTATCGATATGCAATTATTGTTAGCGGAATTTCTTTACCCAAATTTCAAATGGAGGGTTAATACGACCTTGCCGTTATGGGTATATGTTCAACCGGAGAATATGTTCTTATTTTTTGCTTACGTAATCTTGTTACTAGGTTTTAGTATTATTATAAGCAAGCTTATTTCTGAAGAAGTTGTTAATTTAACTTGGATAGCTGTTTTGATTATGCTTTTTCATGGGTGGTTTTATAGCTTTACTTTATATATACAAACTTTATTATTGTTCCTTTTTATTTTAATAGTCATACGCTTTTCTAGAGGTTTTAGGTGACGGATTTTAATCGTATATATTATATAGATTTTTTAAGGTTTTTAGGTGTGTTTCTTATCATTCTTGCGCACTCAAATCCTCCATTTGTACTTTTTGAACTGAGGAACTTTGATGTATCACTAATGGTCTTTTTAGTTGGGATGTCGTTTAGTGTTAGTTCAAGTAAGTATAAATCTGGAAAGGCTACTTTTAATGGTAAGTACTTTTTTCATAGACTTAAAAGATTAGTTTTACCAGTTTGGTTATTTCTAACAATTTATTTCTTAATCGAAAATATATTTTTTAAAGTTGATTACAAGGAGATGCTCTCGTCATTTTTACTTATTTCTGGGATCGGTTATGTTTGGTTTATAAGAATCTTAGTTGTTTTTGCTCTGCTAGGCCCACTTCTCTTAATCATTAATAAAAAGTTTGGCGATAAAGCTATTTTTCTTATTTGTTTAATATCTTGGATGTTGAGCACGACTCTATCAGGTTTCTATGGTGTAAATAGGGCATTAGATATATTTTTGTTAGATTGGTTGGGTTTTTTACCTTTATTTGCTTTAGGGATGTGCATACGTGAATCTAGTAGAAAGGTGCTACTTTCTTTAGTGGTTTTACTGGCTATTTATTTGATAATCAAATTCTGTGACGTAGGCTTTATATCTTTTCAGGATTATAAATACCCACCAAATGGTATTTATGTTATTTATGGAATATTGATAAGTACTCTTTTATATTTAGTAGTAAGTTATCATAAGTTTGCTAGTTTTTTTGAAAATAGATTAATTCTATTTTTTTCAAGCAATAGCATGTGGCTTTATCTCATCCATATCCCTTTTGTAATTTTATGCCATAGTTTGGCCATAATTTGGTACTTAGCTTTCCCTTTTATACTTTTTTCATCATTTTTTATTGTATATATAAAAAACATCTTAATTAAAAAGTATTTTAACTCTGTCGGTTCATTTGTTTCAATCTTAAAAGGTTGATGTTAACGCTTTAAAAAGTTTTTTGGTAGTTCATTTTGATATAATTTGGTGTTTGATGATATACACAATTACGGTATTAATCTTAAAGTTAAAAATATTAATTTATAAGTCACTCAACTATAAGCTTTTGAATAAAGTTATCTTACATGGTATCCCTAAAATAGTGTATCCACAGAGAGTCTCAATAGGTTCTTCTACAAGAATAAATCCTAGAGTTTTTTTACAGGCTGCAGGAGGTATTACAATTGGAAATAATGTGACGCTTTCGTATGGTGTTACTATATTGTCTACCGGGTACTGTTTAAAAAATTGGAGTACCAATAAGTACCTTAAAGAGCATGAAGATATACCTATTTATATTTCTGATGATGTATGGGTTGGAGCAAATGTAACAATCTTAAGCGGTGTTGCTATTTCTGAAGGTGTAGTTATAGCTGCTGGTTCAGTAGTTACTAAAAGTTTAGATTGCCCAAATAGTTTATATGCAGGGATTCCTGCAAAAAAAATCAGAGAGTTGCCGTAATGAATGAAATAAAAATAACTATATTTACCCCTACGTTTAATCGTTCTAATAACCTCGTTGAATGTTACGAAAGCCTGAAAAAACAAAAATGCTATAGTTTTATATGGCAAATTATTGATGACGGTTCTACTGATGATACCGAGGTTGTAGTTAATTCTTGGCTAAATAACCCCCTTTTTAAGATAGAATATATCAAGGTCCCTAACGGGGGGAAATGCCGCGCTATAAATAAAAGCTTAAAACTTACAGAGACAGAGCTTTGGCTTTGTTTAGACTCAGATGACACTCTCGTCGAAGATGCAGTGGGAACTATTTTAACTGAATACTCTAAGATAGAGAAAGATGCCAGTATTTGTGGGCTATTCTCATTGAGAGGGAAAGACAATCTAAACTCTATGCAAGGAACTATAATACCTCGCGATATGGATTTTTGTAGGCAGAAAGAGATAAGGTATACATTAGGTATACCTCCTGAATATTCACATGTTTTTAAAACTAATATAATTAAAAATTATTATTATCCGTGTGTTAAAGGTGAGAACTACTTCCCTTTAAGTTATGTTTTTGATCAAGTAGATATTAAATATAAATATAAAGTGATACATAATCCAATTATGATTTGTGATTATCGGGTTGATGGATTAACCAAAAATAAAAGAAATGTAATAATTAAAAATCCAGTTGGTTATTCTATGTATAAAAAGCAACTAGTTGCTCTAGCACCTAATAAAAAAGAAAAAGCCAAAGCGGTTGTTACATATATAACAGGCTGTCTGTTGGCTAAAAAAAACCCACTAAGAAGTTCTGATTTTAAATTGTTAACTCTTTTTCTCTTTCCTGTCGGGCTGGTTGATTACTTACTAAGATATAAGCTTGGTTTTGTTTTAGACTTTGAAATAAAAACAAAGAAGATAAATTAACAATTTCTCAAAGTTATAATTATTTGTGAAACATACCTCATAACTAATTTTTACTTTAGTAACTCCTTACCTAAATGGTCTTAATATGAACAAAGTAGCAGTAGCTTTATCAGTGTACAAGCTGGACTCAAAAAACTACTTAAAAGAATCTATAGATAGTCTCCTTAATCAAACCTTTACCAATTTTGATGTCTTTATAGAAGTTGATGGCCCAGTAGATTCTGAGGTTAATGATTTACTCTCTAATTATAATGATAACGATAAGTTTCATGTGAATTTCAATGAAGAAAATAAGGGGCTAGCATATAGGCTTAACTCTATTTTTGATAAAATTTTAAAGATTGGTCAGTACAGCTACATAGCTAGAATGGATGCTGACGATATTTGTATGCCCCAAAGGTTTGATGAGCAAGTAAACTTTTTATTAGAAAATGAGGACATAGCGGTGCTAGGGAGCTCCATGATTGAGTTTGATAGTACTGGTAATGAGAACTATAAAATTATGCCAGTGATTCACCATGAGTTAGAAAAAAATATAATAAAGCGTTGCCCAGTCAATCACCCTACTGTTATGTTTAATTTAGATGCTATTAACAGCATAGACTTGAAATACGATGGTTCATTAAAGAACACACAAGACTACTATTTATGGGTCGATTTACTCAGTAAAGGGTATAAGTTTGCCAACCTGAGACAACCTTTACTAAAGTTTAGAATTGATGAAAACTTCCATAAACGCAGAGGCTTTAAAAAGGCTGTAAATGATTTCAATTCACGACTTTACGCAATGAAAACTTTAGGGGTTTTTTCTGTTGCAAATATATTACACAGTATATTACTTTTTGGCTTAAGGGTTAGTCCTAGCTATTTAAAAAAAATTGCATATAAACGGCTGAGATAAACGTTTAAATATAAACAATAATTAATAATTAGTGACCAGAGGGGTTACATGTTTTTAGACTTAATATTTACTTTTTTTATATCGTTCGCTGTGCTTTTTTTAATGCGAAAAGTGGCTAAGCAAGTTGGCTTAGTAGACAAACCCTCTGGACGTAAAATGCATACAGGTAACATACCGCTAGTGGGTGGTGTTGCTATTTGTATTACCATAGTTAACTACATATATACGCACCCAGGTATGATCAACAATGCCAATTTATATATGTGCAGTATTGTTGGCTTAACGGCTGTTGGTGCATTAGATGACCGCTTTGACTTAAGTGTAAAAATACGCATGCTGGTACAAGCAGTTATATCGGTCGCGATGATTTATTTTGCCAAAGCTGAACTAGTTTCATTGGGTAATATACTAGGGTTTGGTGAAATAGCGTTAAGCTATGGTTACGTAGGTGGTTTTATAACCGTGATTGCCGTTATAGGCTGTATTAACGCTTTCAACATGGTGGATGGCATAGACGGCCTGCTAGGTGGCTTATCGGTAGTCACCTTTGGTGCAATTGGTATTTTATTAAACTTGGCTAATGAGCAGAGTTTAAGCTACTTATGTTTGCTATTAGTTGTATGTATGGTCCCCTATATTGTTATGAACTTAGGCCTAATTGGGCGAGAGCGAAAAGTATTTATGGGCGATGCCGGCAGCATGATGATAGGCTTTACCGTAATTTGGCTATTAATTGGTGCAAGCCAAACACCTGGTAACCCAATGATACGCCCTGTAACTGCATTATGGGTAATTGCCCTGCCACTGATGGATATGGCAGCAATAATGATACGCCGTATAAAGCAAGGTAAATCTCCTTTTAAACCCGACCGTGAGCACTTGCACCATATTTGCCAACGTTTAGGCTGCTCACCAACGCAAACGCTTATTTTAATATGTAGTATTGCATCTGTATTTGCAGGAGTGGGGATAATAGGCGAAGTTTTTGCTATCCCTGAATTTTTAATGTTTTATAGTTTTATAGTTATGTTTGCAATTTACTTAGTTATTTTAATTAACTACTGCAAAATTATTAACTTTTTTAGACGCAAATTAGACCTGCCAGAAAAACAATATTCGGCCGGTAAATAAGAGTAAGTTTAAATATAATACCTAATGCTATACAACTCTGATAAAATTATATTTATTGATCACTAACTAAATCTTAAAGGATTAACATGAAAATTGCCGTGGTAGGTACAGGCTATGTAGGCCTTTCTAACGCTATGCTTTTATCGCAACATAATGAAGTGGTTGCGCTTGATATAGATGAGCAAAAAATTGCATTATTAAACAATAAGCAGTCACCTATTGTTGATACCGAAATAAGTGAGTTTTTAACGCGTGATGACTTAAACTTTACAGCCACTACCGACAAAGTAGCCGCTTATAAAGATGCTGACTACGTAATTATAGCAACGCCAACTGACTACGATGTTGAAAACAATTACTTTAATACCAGCTCGGTTGAAGCTGTAATTAAAGACACTATGGCGCATAACCCTAACGCGGTTATGGTGATTAAGTCGACTATTCCGGTTGGCTTTACGGCTGACATTAAAAAGCAATTAAACGCTGAAAATTTAATATTTTCTCCTGAATTTTTACGTGAAGGCAAAGCCCTTTACGATAACTTACACCCGTCACGTATTGTTGTTGGTGAGCAAAGCGAGCGCGCCACTATTTTTGCTAATTTACTTAAACAAGGTGCCATTAAGCAAGATGTTGACGTGCTATTTACTGACTCAACAGAAGCTGAAGCGATTAAGTTATTTTCTAACACTTACCTTGCAATGCGCGTTGCTTATTTTAATGAGCTTGATAGCTACGCAGAGGCGCACGGCTTAAACTCTAAGCAAATTATACAAGGCGTAGGCCTAGACCCGCGTATTGGCAGCCACTATAACAACCCGTCGTTTGGTTACGGTGGCTACTGCTTACCAAAAGACACCAAGCAACTACGTGCTAATTACCAAGATGTACCAAACAATATTATTGGCGCGATTGTAGATGCAAACACCACTCGTAAAGACTTTATTGCTGACTCAATTATTAAGCGCAGCCCTAAAGTTGTAGGTGTGTACCGTTTAGTAATGAAAACAGGGTCTGATAACTTTAGAGCCTCTGCCATTCAGGGCATAATGAAGCGTATTAAAGCCAAGGGTATTGAGGTTGTTGTATTTGAGCCAGTGCTTGAAGAAAACGAGTTTTATCACTCACGCGTTATAAAAGACTTAAATGAGTTTAAGCAGATATCGGATGTAGTGGTTTCTAACCGTATGGTAGAAGAGCTTAGCGACATTGCAGATAAAGTATATACACGCGATTTATTTGGTAGTGATTGATTGGATAATAGCTGTTAGCTGTTAGCTGTTAGCTGTTAGCTGTTAGCTGTTAGCTGTTAGTTATTAGTTATTAGTTATTAGTTATTACTTTAAAAGCCGCTGAAATGTATGTTGATGCGGCTTTTTTGCTTAAATTAGGAATTTTATGAAGTATTTAGTTACAGGTGCAGCGGGCTTTATTGGTGCTGCAACGTGCCAAAAGTTATTGGCTGCTGGCCATGTAGTTGTTGGTATAGATAACCTAAACGATTATTACGATGTAAATTTAAAGTTGGCACGTTTAGCGCAGTTTGAAAACCACGATAACTTTACGTTTATTAAGCTTGATATAAGCGAACGTGCAGCAATGAGTGAGTTATTTACTGCAGAGCAGTTTGATAAAGTAATACATTTAGCTGCGCAAGCGGGTGTACGGTATTCAATAGAAAACCCAGAGGCCTATGCCGACTCTAACCTTGTAGGGCATTTAAATGTGCTAGAAGGGTGTAGGCATAACCATGTTAAGCACCTAGTTTATGCATCATCAAGTTCTGTTTATGGCCTAAACGAAAAAACGCCGTTTGAAACAACCGATAGTGTTGATCATCCTGTTTCGTTTTATGCGGCAACCAAAAAAGCAAATGAGCTAATGGCACACAGCTATTCGCATTTATATAGCTTGCCGACCACTGGACTGCGCTTTTTTACGGTTTATGGCCCGTGGGGTCGCCCAGACATGGCACCGTATATTTTTACTAAAAAAATACTCGACGGCGATACCATTGATATAAACAACAATGGTGATATGTGGCGTGACTTTACCTACATAGACGATATTGTTGAAGGTGTTGTACGCGCTGCTGATGTTATACCTACAGCAAACCCAGATTGGCGAGTAGAAAGCGGATCGCCTGCTACAAGCTCTGCCCCTTACGCTGTTTATAATATTGGCCACGGCAGCCCAATAAACCTAATGAAGTTTATTGAAGCAATTGAGACCGAGCTAGGTACCGAGGCAAATAAAAACTTCCGCGAAATGCAAGCGGGCGATGTTTATAAAACATATGCCGACACACAAGATTTATTTAATGCGACTGGCTACAAAGCTCAAGTAGACGTTAAACAAGGCGTTAGCGAGCTAATTAAATGGTATAAAAACTTTTATAAGTAAGCTTTATAGCGAAATAAACACTGCTTTTTTAAAAGCAGTGTTTATTTAAAAATAGTTTAATTTACACTTTGATAGCTGATAGCTGATAGCTGATAGCTGATAGCTTCCCATTCATTCAGCCCCCATCTACTTTTAACCTGCTAAGTTAAAAATAATTAATTTATAAATAAAGGACTACCCATGAAAGCTGTTATTCCTGTTGCTGGCCTTGGTACGCGTATGCTGCCTATGACTAAAGCAATCCCTAAAGAAATGCTACCTATTGTAGATAAGCCACTTATACAATACATAGTAAGTGAGTGTGTAGCTGCTGGTGTTAAAGACATTGTACTTGTAACGCATAGTTCTAAAAACGCCATAGAAAACCATTTTGATACTAGCTACGAGCTTGAAGCAACGCTTGAAAAACGCGTTAAGCGTGCTCTGCTTGAAGAAGTACGCTCTATTTGCCCTACCGATGTAACAGTTATGAGTGTACGCCAAGGCGAAGCTAAAGGCCTAGGCCACGCTATTTTGTGTGCAAAGCCAATTGTGGGCGATAACGATTTTATTGTACTGCTGCCAGATGTGATACTTGATGCTTACACAGCCGATCAAAAAACTGAAAACTTAGCAGCTATGATCAAACGCTTTAACGAAACTAAAGCAAGTCAAATTATGCTTGAGCCGGTAGCACAAGAAGATGTAAGTAAATACGGTATTGCTGATATAAACGGCGTGCAATTAACGCCAGGCAACAGTGCGGCAATTAAAACCATGGTTGAAAAGCCTGAAGCTGATAAAGCGCCTTCAAACCTTGCTGTAGTAGGGCGTTATGTACTAAGCAAAAACATTTGGCCACTGCTTGCTAAAACACCAGTAGGTGCTGGTGGTGAAATACAACTAACCGACTCTATTGATGAGCTAATGAAGAAAGAAACCGTTGAAGCTTTTCACATGAGTGGCCGCTCGCATGACTGTGGCGATAAGCTAGGCTACTTAAAAGCAATTGTAGAATACGGAATGCGCGATGCAAAACTTGGCGATGATTTTGGCCAATATTTAACGTCGTTAGTTAACGATGAGCCGGCTGCGCAATCTGATAATGTTGTAAATTTATAATATTGTAGAATCTATATTATTTATAAGCGCGGCTATATGCCGCGCTTTTTTGTGGGTGTATGTATTTTGGCTGACAGCCAGCTATTGTGCTCTGCGTGAGCAAGCTTCACACCTACAAAGAATTTAAAGCATTCATTCACAAAGAGGTTAAGAGACGCTGCGCTATAGAGGATAACGTTGTAGGCGCCTTGCTTGCTGGCGAACTTAGGCTTTATGCCTAGTTAAACAATAAATTTAGACGCGAGGTAAACTCGCTGCTACTTAAATGCCTTACTCATTTACTCCTCTTTTTCTTCTCTTTGTGCAATAGGGTTTTAAGTAACTTATTTACAAAGTGGTTAAGAGACGCTGCGCTTTAGAGGGGAACGCTGTAGTCGCGGCTTTATGCCGCGTTAAGGCTAAACGCGAGGAAAACTCGCTGCTACTTATATGTTTTCTCATTTAC
>NZ_LKDU01000048.1:0-15516 GCF_001401855.1 Pseudoalteromonas sp. P1-7a
TCATCAGCTGGGGCGATTGCTTCATCGTTTTTTGGCTCAGCGCTTTGCTCTGCTTGCGCCGCTTTTTTCGCTTTAGCACGGGCAATAGCAGCAGCTACCGCAGTCTTTTTGTCATCAGCTGGGGCGATTGCTTCATCGTTTTGTGGCTCAGCGCTTTGCTTAGCTTGCGCCGCTTTTTTCGCTTTAGCACGGGCAATAGCAGCAGCTACGGCTGATTTTTTATCATCAGGTGCTGATGATGACTCGCCCTCGGCAGCTTTTTGTTCTTTATATTTACGCGCTTTTTCTTTACGCAGTGCGCGCTCTTTAGCTACTTCACTGTTATCTGGCTCTAGCTCTTCACCTTGCTGTTTTTTCGCTTTGGCGCGGGCTATTGCAGCGGCTACAGCTGATTTTTCATCGCCATCGGATGATTTGCTCTTAACGCGGGCAAGAGCATCTGCTACTTTTTGTTTTTCATCTGGTGTTTTGGCCGCTGGTTTACGTTTATGGCGATTTTGACGTTCTTGTTGCTCGCGCTCTAGGCGCTCTTTACGGGCGTCAAAGCGCTCTTTTGCTCTATCGGCTTTAATTTTTTCGGCTTGCTGCTCTTTTATTTCTACTTTTGCTACGCGGTAATATTGCACCAATGGAATTTCGCTTGGGCATACATACGCACACGCGCCACATTCAATACAATCAAATAGGTTGTGTTCTTGTAATTTGTCGTATTCTTTTGATTTTGCAAACCATTGTAATTGCTGTGGTAATAACGAAGCAGGGCAGGCATCTGCACAGGCACTACAACGTATACAGGCTTTTTCAGGGCCAGGCTCTGCCAGCTCTTTATGATCGGGCGCTAAAATACAGTTGGTGGTTTTAATTACCCCAATACGCACAGTCGGTAAGGTAAAGCCCATCATTGGCCCGCCCATTACAACGCGCTGCTGGGGTACGGGTGAAAAACCTTGGCAATCTAGCAGGTGCTTAACTTCGGTGCCTAGTAATGCCCATACATTACCTGCATTATGAATGGTGTTACCTGTTACTGTAACAACGCGTTCAATAAGCGGTTTACCTTCGTATACGGCTTGTTGTACAGCAAACAAAGTACCGGTATTGTGCACTAAAATACCAATATCGGCCGGAATACCGCCGCTAGGTACTTCACGGTTTGTGAGTAATTTAATTAATTGTTTTTCGCCACCCGAAGGGTAAACAGTAGGCACTGTTTGAATGACAATATTCGCGTTGTGCTCTGCGGCACTTTTCATAGCTGCAATGGCTTCGGGTTTGTTATCTTCTATACCAACAATACACAGTGTCGGGTTTAGAATTTGTTGCATTAGCTCAATGCCTTGCACTACTTGCTTGGCATGTTCACGCATTAATACATCGTCGGCCGTTATGTAAGGTTCACACTCAACCGCATTAACAATTAAAAACTCAATAGGTTGCTTTATATCGGCTTTTACATAAGTAGGAAAGCCTGCTCCACCCATACCACTTATACCTGCTTGATGAATAATATCGACTAATTCATCGTGGCTAAGCTCACTTGGGTTAGGGGTAGGAGTCAGTTCGCACCATTGATCCTTGCCATCAGGCTCAATAATAATACTTAGCTCAGGTAGAGCCGATGGATGCGCCGAAGGCACAGGGCTAATATCTGTTATAGTGCCAGAGCTGGGCGCATGTACAGGCACAGACCAATTCGCAACAGGCACGGTAAGTGCTTGACCTTTTAATACCTGTTGGCCTTTTTCTACAATTAACTTACCGTTAGCACCTATGTGCTGTTTAATTGGTACAACTAACTTATCTGGCAGAGGGAGCCTAGCAATACGCGCACTGTTAGAGAGTGTTTTTTGTTGTGGTGGATGCACGCCGCCCGGGAATGCCCAAACGGTGCCTTTTTTAATTTGTTCAAGTAACTTTTCCACTCAAACCTCTAATCTATTTGCGTGACAGGAATAGCATCAAGTTGCCATTTCCAGTTTTGTTTTGTTTCGGCTACAGGCAGCATATCAATGCAATCTACAGGGCAGGGCTCTACACATAAATCGCAGCCGGTACACTCTTCAATTAATACAGTGTGCATTTGGCGTGTTGCACCAACAATGGCATCAACAGGGCATGCCTGGATACACTTAGTACAGCCTATGCACTCGTCTTCGCGAATATAGGCCACTGTTTTGATCGGCTCTGCTTGCTCACCACCGGCAAGCGGTTTAGGCTCAACGCCCATTAAATCGGCCAGCTTTTTAACCGTTGCTTCACCGCCTGGCGGGCATTTATTAATTTCATCTCCGTTGGCAATTGCCTCAGCATAAGGGCGACAGCCCGGATAGCCACACTGGCCACACTGAGTTTGTGGTAAAATGGTATCTATTTGCTCAACAATTGGGTCGCCTTCTACGCGAAAGCGAATAGCTGCAAAGCCTAAAATAAGTCCAAAAACAAGCGCTAGCGAGCCAAGCGCTATCAAGGCATACATTAAGGTCATATTAAAACTTCACTAATCCGGTAAAACCCATAAACGCCATTGACATTAAGCCGGCGGTTATCATGGCTATTGAGGCGCCTTTAAACGGGGTGGGAACATCTGCAGCAGCAAGGCGTTCGCGCAGCGCTGCAAATAATACAAGTACTAATGAAAAGCCAATGGCTGCGCCAAAACCATACACCGCGGATTGTAAAAAGGTGTGATCTTCTTTTATGTTAAGAAGCGCAACACCTAATACCGCACAGTTAGTGGTGATCAGCGGTAAAAATATACCTAATAAACGGTATAAAGTAGGGCTAGTTTTACGCACAACCATTTCGGTAAATTGCACCACAACGGCAATCACTAAAATAAAGCTCATGGTACGTAAAAATTCGATGTCTAGCGGCGCTAAAATATATTGATTAACTAAATAGCTTGTAACAGAGGCAAGAGTAAGCACAAACGTGGTTGCTAAAGACATGCCAATTGCGGTATCAAGCTTGCCTGATACACCCATAAATGGACATAAGCCTAAAAATTGTACTAATACAAAGTTATTAACTAGAACGGTTCCAATCAATAACAAGACATATTCTGTCATGTGTGCCTCGCGCTATTAAAATCCCGTGTATTATCCTTTTTTCTGCCCCGATAAACAACATATGCGAGTCGTTATCAGTTAAATAAACACGGTAAAATAATTAAGCGATCACAAAGCTGTAAAATTTATGTGATTTTAAAGTAAGTGAAAAATTAAACAGTTAAAACACAAAAAGAGCAACATGTGCTCTTTTTGTGTTTTTTTAAGCAGAGCTTAAATGTCTTTTGGTTTTTCTATGTAATAACCTTGCACGCCATCTAGGCATAAGGTTTCTACTATGTGTTTTTCTTCTTGGCTTTCAACGCCCTCTGCAAACACACTCACACCAATGCGGTGAGCTAAATCAACCATTAGGCGCATAAAGTATTGATTGTTTTTATCATCTTCTAGGCCGCGCGTGTAACTAGCATCCATTTTAATAAAGTCGGGTTTTAAATCACGGAAAAACTTAAACGAGGTTAATCCTACACCAAAGCGTTCAACCGTTACGCGGGCCCCTACGCGGTGTACCATATCAATAAAGCGTTTACTGGCTTTAATATTTTGCTGTAGGCCAAACTCACTTACTTCAAATACTAATTTAGAGGCTATATGCGTATCTTTTAATAAGCGGCGTTCTAACCAAATAACAAATTGGTCGTTATGTGCGCTTGAGGCGGTCACGTTCAGGCCAAAAAACTTTTCAGACAGGTTGCGGCTTTTAATTTTTTCAAGTGACGAGTCAATAATTAAGCGGTCAATTTCTATGGCCATGTCGAGCTTTTCAGCCATGGCTAAAAATGAGGCCGTAGGAAGCACTTGGTTATCTTCGGTTTTAAAACGTACTTGTATCTCTGCATAAGCCTTAATGCTTTTACCCAGCGGCATAATATTTTGCATTACTAAGTGAACACGTTTTGATTCAATTACTTCGTTAATCACTTTGCGCCAGTTTTGGTTACCAAACCCAGCACTTACATTATTAACTAAATCGGTTTCGCGCTGCACATGCCAAGCATTTACCTGCTTAGATTGCGCCATGCTCATTGCGTTATCTACAACCGATAATAGCTCGCCCAGCGGTTTGCCTTTTTCGTAGCCCACAATGCCCGTATTAGCCACAGAGCTGAGCTCTTGATTTTGCTGGTATTGGGTAAAGCGCGATTGCAGGTTTTCACCAAAACGCTCTGCTTCTTTAAGTGGGGTATTAGGTAATACTATGGCAAAGTCTGAGCTATTTAGCCTAAATACTTGGCTACCTGTGTAGGTACCACTTATATGTTTAATTATATCGGCCACACCTTTAACGTAGTCATCACCTTTTTGATAGCCACGGCTTTGGTTTATCGATTGCAGCTCACTACAGCGCACAAGCGCTAGCGAGCCAAAGGTACTGCGCTCACTGTTTTCGATGTGCTTTTCGTAATATTCAACAAACATATTACGGTTGCCTAATTCTGTAATCACATCTTTGTAGGCTTCTTGCTTAATGCTTAGGGCAGCGTTTTGAATATCATCATTTTTATTTTTTAAAAAATGCGAAAGGCGATTAAAGCTAGGGACCAAATCTTTACCTAGCTTTTTCATTTTACTGGCATCGAGCGCGGTGTTTAAGTCGTCACCAATTTGATTTTGGTTAATGTAAATGTCTATTACATCGGCAACGGTCATGCTGATATTTTTATTTAAGCTATGAAAAATAGACTTCATTAATATGATAGGAATAATCACTAACAACGCTGAGATAAAAATAACAATAAACAGTGAAGTTTGAAGTTGCTGTGCTAAACGCTCTATGTTGAGAGTAAATTCTACTTTTATGTCTGCGGCGTCGTTAACTGCAAATTGCGGGCGAACTGAATTAAAGCTAGATTGAATAAACTCAGCAAACATGGGCAGTTGGGTAGGGGAGTTAACTGAAAATACTTCAGCCCCTTGGTAGTCTCTTAGTATAAAGTTTGAAAACGTTTTACCATCGGCAATCGCTTTTTTTATACTTTCAGGCGAAATCTCGTCGCTTGTTAAGCTGTTAATGTAGTGTGTTACACTGGTTTGTGCCGAAGTTTGTGCTTCACTTACTGCATTATTAAAGCTTACAGATATGAAGTAGCTTCCAGCCGCAACACATACAAGCCAAGACAGGATTTGTATAAAAATAAGTTTTTTAAAGCCAGCCATGTTATCAATCTTTTAATAGTTCAAAAGGAAAGGAATCAAGTCCTTGATCATTCAACTAATAGCAACACATTAGAATAGAGATTATGTTTTAGTTATAAAGCAGAAGAGTAGTGGAAAATTACTGAAATGTCTATGAAATTCTTATGATTGGCTCCCCCTCCCCGACTCGAACGGGGGACCTGCGGATTAACAGTCCGTCGCTCTAACCAACTGAGCTAAGGGGGAACAAATAGAGATGTAATTTTATGATTTGGCTCCCCCTCCCCGACTCGAACGGGGGACCTGCGGATTAACAGTCCGTCGCTCTAACCAACTGAGCTAAGGGGGAACTACATCATAAACATAAACTTGGCTCCCCCTCCCCGACTCGAACGGGGGACCTGCGGATTAACAGTCCGTCGCTCTAACCAACTGAGCTAAGGGGGAAACGTTTATGATTGAAAAACTTGGCTCCCCCTCCCCGACTCGAACGGGGGACCTGCGGATTAACAGTCCGTCGCTCTAACCAACTGAGCTAAGGGGGAAGCGTCATGCCTTTCAACGGGGCGAAATATTAATGATGGAGCCGCAAAGTGTCAACATATAAAAGTCATAAATTTAAAAAAGTGCTTTATTCGTTGTTTTTATGTTCGATCTGCGCATTTTATAACTCTATTTATGCAAATCATAGAGATAAATCTGTATTTAAACTTACATCAATACGAAAAAAACAGCGCTCATGAATTAGTCATTGTTTAATTTATGTGTAAAAAATGCCAGTGAAGTAAAAGTTATCGCAGCTAATTAGTAAATTTGTATTTAATCCTATTGTCATAAAACCAAGTATAAATTTAGCTAGCAGAAGTTTTTTAGAAATCCAGTAATGGGTTTTTCTTCTACTGCAGTGTTTTAACATAGCCAATCGAGTAAACACGTTTCTCAGTAGTTTATTTTGAAAAGCTACACAAAAACAAAATTATCAATAAGTTGCTAAACAATTAGCTAAGATAAATAAGTGATATATGGAAGCATCCGAGGCAAAATTTTGCTTATCTTAATTTTTTGTTTGCAAGCATTGATAAGTTTTTAACTTTAGCATTTAGCAAAAGGTAAGCTAAAGCTAAATTATAGTCAGCGTGCAAGCCTTTATAAATGCGGGCTGGACTGAGTTATCCACGGTTTCTGTGGATAACTCTGTTTATGAAACTTTAAGAACAGTGTTCCGACCAGAGTTTATGGGCACTACAACGATTTCAAGCTTTTAAATCAATTTTTTTATTACATTTAAAAACATAGGCTTATAAATACATACTGAATTACCATGCGGTGATGAGTAAATTAATTTATTGCAATAATGATTAATACTGTGCTGTGTAAAAATTCAGCGAATTAGCAGGGGGTAATGTTAAAAAAGTGATAAAAATGTTCACTTATTGTTTTTTAGCGCTCTAAGAGTGTATTTATCTACAAATGCTTAAAAGTTCGACTTTACCTAATTTCTATATTGCTGCTTTATTAATAGTACAAAATCCATTGATAAATCCGTGGCTTGAATTGCTATGATGCTTTAAAATGGCAAGCTCAGTAAAAGAGGCTTATTTATTCCATGCGCGAAACTTCACATTCTCAGTCACGCCCAGATTTACTTAACGATCCCATCTTGCCTACATTAAAGAAAATGACCATTCCGATGATCTTTGGCATGATTACACTAATGATGTTCAACATTGTTGATACATTTTTTATTAGTATGTTGGGCACAGAGCCGCTTGCGGCGGTAAGCTTTACGTTTCCGGTAACCTTTACGGTAATAAGCCTAGCCATAGGCTTAGGTATTGGCACATCAGCGGTTATAGCTAAAGCTTTGGGCAGTAATAAAATAGAAGAGGCGCGTTTTGATGCCAGTGTGTCGCTTATTGTGGCGTTACTATTAGTTATTTTACTTTCGTTTGTTGGATATTTACTAATCGACCCAATATTCACTTTATTAGGGGCCGGACAATTAGTGCTGCCACTTATTCATAAGTATATGAATATTTGGTTTATTGGCAGCGTATTTTTAATTACCCCCATGATAGGTAATTCGGTATTACGAGCCAGTGGCGATACTAAAACCCCTAGTATAGTAATGGGTGGGGCAGGGCTTATTAATGCCATACTCGATCCTATTTTAATATTTGGCTGGGGCCCAGTACCGGCTTTAGGCATTCAAGGTGCCGCTATTGCCAGTGTTATCGCTTGGGGCGTTGCTGTTGTTATTATTCTATACGTGTTGGGCGTTAAAAAACGACTATTGAGCTTAAAAGCGGGTAATCAAACAGCGCTAAGTGCAATAACAAAAGTGCTTAAAATCGGCTTACCCGCAGCGGGGGCTAACATGCTTACCCCAGTGGCAATGGCTGTAATGACCGCACTCGTTGCTAATCATGGACCCGAAGCGGTTGCCGCTTTTGGTGTGGGCAGCCGTATTGAATCAATTACCTGTATTTTAGTGCTGGCCTTATCGATGACGTTGCCTCCTTTTGTTAGCCAAAACTTTGGGGCGGGTAAATTAGGTCGCGTAAAAGAGGCGTACATTGGTACGTTAAAATTTGTGATGATATGGCAATTTGCTAATTATATTTTACTCATTGCGCTTTCAGGGGTAATAAGCCAATTATTTGGTAAAGAGCAAGCTGTAATTGATGTTATTAAGCTCTTTATATACACCATACCGCTAAGTTATGGTTTTCAAGGGGTGATCATTTTATCAAATTCATCGTTTAATGCTTTACACAAACCGATGAATGCATTGTTTTTAAGTATTATTCGTTTGTTTGTTTTTTACCTGCCTTTTGCTTATATAGGCAGTATGCTAGGTGGCTTAATTGGTTTATTTATAGGCGCCGCAATCGGTAATGTATTCACAGGGTTAGTCGCGTACAAATGGTTTGTAAAAGAGCTAGATGCAA
Source organism: Pseudoalteromonas sp. P1-7a (assembly GCF_001401855.1). Classification (NCBI taxonomy): domain Bacteria; kingdom Pseudomonadati; phylum Pseudomonadota; class Gammaproteobacteria; order Alteromonadales; family Pseudoalteromonadaceae; genus Pseudoalteromonas; species Pseudoalteromonas sp. P1-7a. The sequence continues at coordinate 8,156 of NZ_LKDU01000048.1, forward strand.
TATGCAGTAACACGGTAACGGAGTAAATAAATGAGTGATCACTTTGAGCTAAAGTCACAATTTAAACCCGCGGGCGATCAACCCACAGCGATTAAACAGCTTGAAGAAGGCTTAGAAGCCGGGCTTGCGCATCAAACCTTACTCGGTGCCACAGGTACAGGTAAAACATTTACCATGGCCAATATTATTAGCGATTTAAATCGCCCAACAATAATAATGGCGCATAATAAAACACTAGCCGCGCAGTTGTATGGAGAAATGAAAGAGTTTTTTCCTAATAATGCAGTTGAGTATTTTGTATCTTACTACGATTACTACCAGCCAGAAGCCTACGTGGTTGCAAGCGATACATTTATAGAAAAAGACGCCTCTATTAATGAGCACATAGAGCAAATGCGTTTAAGTGCTACTAAGGCACTGCTTGAGCGACGCGATACCATAATAGTGGCGTCTGTGTCGGCTATTTATGGTTTGGGCGACCCCGACTCATACATGAAAATGATGCTGCTTTTAAAAGTAGGCGAGCAGGTCGACCAACGGGATATGCTACGCCGCTTAGCTGAGCTGCAATATACTCGTAACGACATTGACTTTAGCCGTGGTACTTACCGTGTACGTGGCGAAGTAATAGATATATTCCCAGCCGAGTCAGACACCTATGCAGTGCGTGTAGAAATGTTTGATGACGAAATAGAGCGCCTCAGTATTTTTGACCCCCTTACCGGTGCGGTTGAAAAACACATAGTTCGTGCCACTATTTACCCTAAAACGCACTACGTAACGCCTCGCGAAAAAATTCTTGATGCCATAGAAAAAATAAAAGCCGAACTTAAAGAACGCAGAGCACAACTACTAAGTGCCAATAAATTGGTAGAAGAGCAGCGCATAGCGCAACGCACTCAATACGACATAGAAATGATGACCGAGCTTGGTTATTGTTCGGGCATAGAAAACTACAGCCGTTATTTATCGGGGCGTACCCCGGGCGATCCACCACCCACATTGCTTGATTACCTCCCTGACGATGCATTAATGATAATTGATGAATCGCACGTCACTGTGTCGCAAATTGGTGCCATGTATAAAGGCGACAGAAGCCGTAAAGAAAACCTAGTTGAATATGGCTTTAGAATGCCATCGGCAATGGATAACCGCCCACTTAGGTTTGAAGAATTTGAAGCCATAGCACCGCAAACTATTTATGTATCGGCAACGCCCGGCGACTTTGAACTTGAGCGCAGCGCAGGCGAAGTAGCTGAACAAGTTATACGCCCAACCGGCCTGTTAGACCCAGAAATAGAAATACGCCCTGTAAGCACCCAAGTAGATGATTTACTCTCAGAAATTTATAAATGTGTAGAAAAAGGTGAGCGAGTACTGGTAACTACGCTTACTAAACGCATGTCTGAGGATTTAACTGATTACTTAAGCGAGCATAACGTAAAAGTGCGTTACCTGCACTCAGACATAGACACCGTAGAGCGCGTTGAAATAATTCGTGATTTACGCGCCGGTGTGTTTGATGTGTTAGTAGGTATTAACTTATTAAGAGAAGGCCTAGATATGCCTGAAGTGGCACTAGTGGCCATTTTAGATGCCGATAAAGAAGGCTTTTTACGCTCGGCACGTTCGCTTATTCAAACTATTGGCCGTGCTGCACGTCACCTTGATGGGCGCGCCATTTTATACGCCGACAAAGTAACTAAATCGATGGAAAAAGCGATTAGCGAAACGCAGCGCCGTCGTGAAAAACAGCATGCCTACAACATAGAGCACGGCATTGAGCCACAAGCCTTGGTTAAAACGATCACCGATATTATGGATGTGGGTGAAGAAGCTGCACCACAAGATAATCTTAAACTAGTGCGTAAAGAGTCTAAAAAAATACTCAGTGCTAAAGAAATTGCCACACAAATTAAGCAACTTGAAAGCAAAATGCATGCTTATGCCAGCGATCTTGAATTTGAAAAAGCCGCGTCGGTACGCGACGAAATACACGAACTACAACAACAGTTGATTAACTAAATGACACCCGATTTTTCGCCTCTAATAAGTGCGCTTGAAGATGCGCCATTACTACAAAACGAACTATGCCGCGTATTCCATGGCCGCGGGCATAGCGTGGCATCGCTAAGCCATATTAATTTAGATTTTTACCCGCCGAGCTTATTTTTAATTTCGTATGATGAAATTGACGACGCCACGTTAAATACACTGACCAATACCCTTTGGACATGGGCGCAGCAGCATCACCCCGAGCTTATTACTGGGCTTGTGTATCAACAGCGCGCGGGTGTACAAAGCAATAATCGTTTAGTGCATGGCAATCTTCCCTCGCCACATGTGGTAAAAGAAAACGGCATCAGTTTTTTAGTGGATTTAACAAGCCGCCAAAATACCGGAATTTTCCCCGATATGCGCAGCGGCCGTGAGTTTGTTTCTGCCAATAGTAAACATGCAAAAGTACTTAATTTGTTTTCATACACCTGTGGTTTTTCTCTTGCGGCAATGCAAGGCGGGGCTGATCATGTAATGAACATGGATATGAGCAAAGGCGTACTTAAAGTTGGTAAGCAAAACCATCAACTCAACGGTTTTGAGCGTGGAGTGAGTTTTTTACCTCATGATATTTTAAAGTCGTTTGGTAAATTAAAAAAAGCAGCGCCGTTTGATTTAATTATTGTAGACCCGCCAAGCTTTCAAAAGGGCAGCTTTATTCTAACTAAAGATTATCAAAAGGTACTGCGCAGATTACCAGAACTTTTATGCGAAACCACACAGCTTTTATTATGCGCTAATAGCCCAGAGCTTAGCGAAGATGCGTTTAAGGCTTTAATCAACGAGCACACCCAAGGCGCAATAGAATTTGTTGAGCGCCTTGCACCCACAGCCCGTTTTGTAGAAGTAGACAGTAATAAAAGCCTAAAAGCGTTAGTGTATAAAACGGCGCACACTTTAACTTAAATGAAACTGAGTAAGCGTTTAAACGCAATTAATGCGTTAATTACTAACCCAGTAGATGTTATTTGGGATTGCTGCTGTGACCATGGTTACTTAGGCATTGCACTATTAAAGCGCCGCGCTGCAAAACAGGTTAATTTTGTTGATGTGGTAGATAAAATAATGGCAGAGCTGAGCGAGCACCTAGTAAATATTAGCCAAACACTGCCAAGTGATGTGCAATACAAAGTATTTTGCCAAGATGTTAGGGAAATAAAACTGGTTCCTAATGAATTAAATACCGTGGTTATCGCCGGAGTTGGCGGCGAATTAATGCTAAAACTTGTCGCCGGCATTATTAAAAACAATTGCGCTGCATCAGTGGCAAGCACCCGCTTTATAGTTTGTCCTATACACCATACTTATCATTTGCGCAGTGGCTTAGCCAAATTAGGCTTTGGCCTTGAAAGCGAGCAATTGATCACTGAAAACAACCGCTATTATGAGCTTATAGAGATAAGTCAACGTAGCGCCACATTGCTTACATCTACTGGCAACAGCATGTGGGATTTAAACAATGCATTGCACAGACAATACCTTAAACAGTTACTCACTCATTATAATAATATGCTTAATAAAGATGAGCTTTATTATCAAAAAGTTATAACAGATTATAAAAACCTCAGCGGCGCTTAAAAATGACTTATTTAGGGCTAATTGTGTGATCTAATTTAAGGCGCTAAAACGTAATATCAACATAGATTATATCGCCTTGCGCGAGTTTATTTGGTTTACGTATGTCAGATAAAAAAAGTCGCATTGAGCCGTTACTCAGTGCAGAGCAAAAGTGGCAAAACAGTTACGAGCAACCAATTTCGTATGCGCCATTAGTGCAACTTGCGAATAAAAGCTGGATAGTTCCACAGCATTTTTTACGCTATAAACACACCTTATCAAGCGTTAATCAGGTGCTTGAGGATATTGATTTTTCGGCGCACTTTAGGGTGCTTGCTGCGCAAAAAAATGAACAACTTTATTTGCAAGTTGCCGTACTTAGCCCCGATAACTACAAAACCAGTAGTTATGCGGGCGAGGGCACCGACAAAAAGCTCCTGTTTGGTAGGCGCTGGATAGTAGAGGATAACTTACCGACCTCAGAACTTATTCAAACAGCGTTTTTAGCGCTTAAAATAGCGCGAGAGCACGAAGTAAGAGAGTTGTTTCAACTTACACACAGCGATAATACAACCAGCACCCCGTTTAATAATCATCATGATTTACCGGTTATGGCACAAAATGCAGAGCTCGTTACTGCGCATGCACCGCCGGGCACCGGGCAAAGACATACTATTGAACAGTTATTAAAACGGGTGGTATTTGCAAGTGCTAAGGTATCGCTAAGTGCTATGCAGCAAATAAGCTCGCAGCAGTGTTTATACACCTTAAAATTACACTGCAACACTTGCCAGCTTGCTGAATTTAATAACAAAACTTTTGCATTTTTAACCAGTGATAGCAGCGAAAATAGCTTTTTACATAGTCTTATCAGTGCGCTGGTTGATATAAGTAATGAGTATGTGAGTGAGCAATTTAAATACCAAGGGTTTGCCCGATTTAGTAAACACAACTGTGTAGAAAAAATAGGGGAGCTTAGTGTCGCAATGCGCTCGCCTAAAGTATTGGGCTTGTGTTCGCTTGGCAAACAACATGCTAATAAACTTAATTTTGAAATAGACAGCTCTCGTGCGCCGCAGGGCTGCGGCCAAGCTATTGATGGGTTTTTAGCTGCTCATGGCATAGAGCAGCCAGAAAACGCTCATTTATATCGTTTTTAAAGGCGGTTAATTTCTTCTTTTGTGGTGTAGCTTGAATCTGTCACTATGGCCTCAAGCGTTTGCACGCGCTCTTTTAAAGCAACCACTTGCGCACTTACCTCGGCAAGCTGTTTATTCGCATCTTGGTTGCTATCTTGCATTTTGTGTTTAAACTCAAGGTGCTTTTTGTACATATCGTAAATAACCCCAGAGCCAACCGAAATAAGCACAATAAGTACTATCATTGTAGTGCCTGACATAACCACTTCCTTTTATATTCATCGCTTTAGTTGTGTAAAGTATAACCGTATTTTAAAGTGGTTAAACCTGACAATTGTAACTTTATTTTTCGATTGTGGCTGTATGAAGCGGTGTTCATCATTGATACATACGGTTTATTGTTTAATACTGATAAAACATAAAGTACGTATTTTATAATTAATACAGTGAGTTGCTATGTTAAATAATAAAATTCCACCGGTTATAGTGGTCCTGTTTTTTGCAGGCGTTATGGCTTTAATCGCGCATTATAGTGTTATTGATTTTACAGCGTTTATTACCTATTTAGCGGCAAGCTTAGTAATCATTGGCTGCGTGTTTTGTATTGCCGGCGTTGTTAGCTTTAAGCTTGCCCGAACCACAGTAAACCCTAATAAGCCCGAGCAGGCATCAAAGTTGGTAACCAGTGGCATTTATAAAATTTCGCGCAATCCTATGTATGTTGGGTTTGCATTTATTTTAGCAGGGTGGGGTATATGGCTGAGTTCGCTGTGGGCACTTTTATGTATCATTGGTTTTATTGTGTATTTAACGCTTTTTCAAATAATTCCTGAAGAACGGGCGTTAACTAAATTATTTGGCCAAGAATTCACTGAGTATAAAAACAAAGTAAAACGCTGGCTTTAACTTTAAGCAATAACAAAAAAGGCTATCGAAATGATAGCCTTTTTGCGTTTTACGCATGTGTTAGTGTAGGTTATTCGTATTCTAACGGGTCAGTAACGTTATTAAGCTTAAATGCTTCTAAACGCTCTTGGCAGGCGCCACATTTTCCACAGGCTTTTTCACGGCCGTTATAACAGGTCCACGTTTGGCTGTAATCTAAGCCCATTTTTATACCGTCGGTTAAAATATCAATTTTGGTGTTATTTAAATACGGGCTAAAAATTTCTACTGCATCGTAGTTTGCAATACGACATACATCATCCATTTTTTTCACAAACTCAGGGCGGCAGTCAGGGTAAATAGCATGATCGCCCGAGTGAGCACCGTAATATACTTGGCTTGCTTTAAGTGATACTGCGTAACCAACCGCAAGCGAAAGCAAAATCATATTACGATTCGGCACAATGGTGCTTTTCATGCTTTCTTCTTCGTAATGGCCTTCAGGTACATCTATATCATCAGTGAGGGATGAACCTCCAATAAGCTGATTAATTGCTGATATATCTACAATTTTATGCGGCACATTAAGCTTTTCACACACTTGTGCAGCTACTTCAAGCTCTTTAACATGACGCTGACCATAGTCAAATGAAAGGGCATAAACATCATGGCCTTGCTGCAAGGCTTTATTTAATACGGTAAACGAATCCATACCGCCGGAATAAATAACAACTACTTTTTGCGTCATATCTGGATTGCTCTTTAGTTTTAATAGAGGTTTATATCAGGGCGCGATATACTACACGGCCGCAGCTTAAATAACAATTTTTGGGCTGCGCTTTTTCGTCTTTTATAGTAGCAATGTTGCAGCTAGGCAGTAAGTGAGATCTCTTTTGTACAAAATTAATGAAGTGTTTGAAACCATCCAAGGTGAAGCAAGTTTTACCGGTACACCCTCAATATTTTTGCGTTTGCAAGGCTGCCCAGTGGGCTGTGCATGGTGTGATACTAAACAAACTTGGGAAGTCGATAACGTGTACAAAGTATCACTTGATGAAACTGTAGAAAAAAAAGCCGATTCAGATCATTGGGCCGATGCCAGCGCTGAGCAAGTGCTTGAGCTATTTAAATCGCGTGGTTATACGGCAAAGCATGTTGTCATTACCGGCGGCGAGCCATGCATATACGATTTAAACCCAGTGTGTAACTTATTACATGCACAAGGCTTTACTACGCAAATAGAAACCAGCGGCACTTTTGAAATACTCGCCCCTGAGCAAACGTGGGTGACCGTATCGCCTAAAATTAACATGCGCGGCGGCTACGAAGTACTTACCAGCGCCATGAAGCGCGCAAACGAAATTAAACACCCCGTTGCCATGCAAAAGCACGTAGAAGAGCTAGAAGAACTATTTACTAAAACAGGTGTTAACCCGAAGCTTGTTTATTTACAGCCAATAAGCCAAAAAGTATCAGCAACCAAATTAGCCATCGACACCTGTATTGCCAAAAACTGGCGCCTATCAATACAAGTACATAAATATTTAGGAATTAGCTAAACTTAAAGAGCAGCTGTAAGTGCTTAGCTGTAAGCGATAAGCTGCTCGGCGTTAAGTTATATTACGTAGATACAAGGTTGGGTTGAGTGAAACGAAACCCAACACCACAACTCCATTACTCACTCTTTATATAAACCACCACACCAGCTTATTTAAACACGTA
>NZ_LKDU01000049.1:0-14829 GCF_001401855.1 Pseudoalteromonas sp. P1-7a
TTTTAGCTTTTAGCTTTTAGCTTTTAGCTTTTAGCTTTTAGCTTTTAGCTTTTAGCTTTTAGCTTTTAGCTTTTAGCTTTTAGCTTTTAACTTTTAACTTTTAACTTTTAACTTTTAACTTTTAACTTTTAACTTTTAACTTTTAACTTTTTAAGCAAAAAAAATGACGCTAAAAAGCGCCATTTTTTGTTTTAGTATTAAATTAAAGCGCTAGGCTTAAAATTTTCTTCGCTTTAGCAACGTCAATATCGCCATGTTCGCCAAGGGCTGTCATGCCGTTGCGCTCAAGGTTATTGCCAACCGCTTCAACGGCTTCTTCACCTAGGTCGTAATCGCCAAGTTTGGTTTTAATGCCCATTTGCTCAAAAAAGTCTTGAGTATGTTTAATGGTTGCATCAATCAGCTCGTTTTTGTCTTCCATATTTAGGCCAAATACACGCTCACCTAATTGAATAATTTTAGCGCGTTTTTGTTCTTGCTGAACAAACATCAATGGCGGTAATACAATAGCAAGCGTTACAGCGTGGTCTAAGTTATAAAGCGCTGTTAGCTCATGGCCTATCATATGCGTAGACCAATCTTGTGGAACACCTTGGCCAATTAAACCATTTAACGCCATTGTTGCCGACCACATTACGTTTGCACGTACGTCGTAATCTTCTGGGTTTTCTAGGGCTTTAGGGCCTTGCTCAATTAGCGTAGATAAAATGCCTTCTGCAAAACGGTCTTGTAGTGGGGCATTTACTGGGTACGTTAAGTATTGCTCAATAACGTGTACAAACGCATCAACTACACCATTAGAAATTTGGCGAGTAGGAAGCGAGAATGTGTACTGTGGGTCTAACACTGCAAACTGCGGCTGCACTATTGGTGTACCAAAGGCGCGTTTTTGCTGCGTTTCTTTACGGGTAACAACCGAGTTACCATTACTTTCTGAGCCTGTTGCCGGTAGCGTTAATACCGCACCAATAGGCAGTGCGCTTTTTACTTCTGCGCCATTTACTAAAATATCCCAGCCATCGCCTTCGTATTTTGCTGCTGCCGCTACGTATTTAGCACCGTCAATAACACTGCCGCCGCCTACAGCTAATATAAAGCTAACGTTTTGCTCTTTTACAAGTTCAACTGCTTTAGAAAGCGTTTCGTAAGTTGGGTTCGGTTCAACACCCGAAAACTCAACAAAATCTACACCTTTAAGTGCATTTACTACATCGTCATATACGCCGTTCTTTTTGATAGAACCACCACCGTATAAAAACATGACCTTGCCTTCGCTAGGTACGCGGCTTGCGATCTCGTTAATTTGATCTTTGCCGAATAAAATCTCGGTGCGGTTTTTAAATGCAAAATTTAACATATTTGTACTCTACTTGGTTACGGGGCTTAGCCCCTTGTGCTCACTGCTTTATAAAATGGGAGTTAATCTTTAACTTACAAGTAATTAATTGCCAAATTTATAAAATAAATACGATAACGTTTAATCTTTGAATGAGCGGCAAGTGTACGCGCTCTTTACAATAAGTAGAATTCAGTTAATCTTGCTTTACCTATCGGATTTCTGATACCAAGTAATTATGTCTTACTTTGTTCAACTACGCACCTTTGTTGAAGTTTACCGCTGTAGAAATATTTCCCGTGCGGCTAAAAATTTAGGATTGTCGCAACCTGCAGCCACCGCCCATATACAAACAATGGAGTCTGTAGTGGGTAAATCATTATTTGAGCGCCGCCACCGAGGCGTTGAGCCAAGTAATGCAGCCCACGACTTAGCAGGCCAAGTGGCAAACCACCTAGATGCCATAGAGCAAAAAATAGCGTCTGTACGCACCCGCTCTAGCGATGTGAGCGGTACAATTACACTTGCAGGGCCCGCTGAATATATTAGCTATGTGGCTTCTGCCCAATTGGCTAATTTATTACAAGCAGGCAATGTTGATGTGGTCGTTATCCCAGGTAATCGCGAGCAAATTTATTCAGCGCTCGACACCGGCGTTGCCGATATGGCTATTACGGCCTCCTTGCCCGACAACAAAATTTACGACTTTGAAGTGCTCGACAGCGAAGAGCTAGTACTAGTAGCGCACCGTTTATTAGCCCAAAGCTTAGAGGGGCAAACTATTACGCCGGCACTGTTAAACACGCTGCCAGTGGTTAGTTACGACAGCCAATTACCACTTATACGCCAGTATTTTGATACCGTATTTAAGCAAAGCTGTACGTCAAAAATAATTGCACGCTGCCCCGATATACGCGCGCTCGCCGGCATAGTAAGAACCGGTGTAGGCTATACCGTGCTGCCTGATTACCTATGCCATGACGATATTCAATCAGGAAGGTTAATTAAACTTGGCCCACAAGGCCCTGAAAACAATTTATATTTGGCGTGGCGTAAAGGGGCGCTTGCTCATCCGCGGCTTAATTATGCGCGTGATGTGCTGATGGCTTTTTCTCATATTAATAAATACGCAAAATAGCTATTTAATAAAATAGCCCACCGCACGCCATTGCCCGCTACTTTTACTTAATGTTAGGGTTTCAACTGCAAGCCTTGCCGCAAATTGCGTTTTAAACTGCACAATAAGGTATTTACCCTGTGGGGCACCCGGTAAAGATGTGTATTCATTAGCGCTTATTTGTTCTCGTGTAGCCACTTTACCCAATGGCGCACGCACTGTGCTTAAGGCGCTTTTCCAGTTTGTTTTATTTAATTGCGATTTAAATAGCGCATCGGCTTGTTGCCAGCTTTTTGTATATTCTCCCGCATCGATCAACTGCAACCAATTTATTGCTACGGGCATATTTTTAGTGGCCTCGGCCCACACTGAGCAGCTTATAAACAAGCTTAAAATTAAAATGAGGGGTTTCATCATTTTTCCTTTTAATCTGGCATTAAAAGTAAATATTGCTACTTTAAATTACAACACATTAGTGAAATGGTTAACCCCTAATGTAAAAAACATTTGTGCTGTAAAGCAAAATTAAACGCTAATAGGCCCTTTATTAATGTTAGTAACTTAAAAGCTGCAGTTAACTGCAGCTTATGCTTTTGTATTTTTAACACTTAATAGGTTAAAAATGCCATTTAACCATTAGGTTGGGGTTGTGCTCTGTTTGGCCATCTACACCAAACTTATTTTTCCAATACACGTATTCTATACCTACATCAAGGCGGCCTGTGTCGAGGCCAAGCATAGGGGCAATGTTGTATTTAAGTTGTGAGGTAAAGTTAAAACCGCCTTCGCTTTTACCAAACATAGTGTCGGTACTGTCAACGATATCTAAAAAGCCATCGTACCTAAAGTTACCCTTGTTATAGCCCCACGTTACGGTTATTTGATTGTTATCTTCACGCTCTATACCTATATCGTCCTGAAAACGACGGTAATAAGCCACATTAAAGTATTGAAAACCAGGTACATCTAGCGATACGCCACCCCCTAATAAATAGTTATTTTGATCGGTATCACCTGAGCCGTATTCTGTTTGTAGCCCTAAAAACACCGCTTTAACAAAGCCTTCTTGTGGTTTGTAAAGCGTTGGGTTTATGTTTAGCTCTCCGTACACTTCATCGGGGTTACTTAATCTATCCATAAAAAAGAACGTGCCCCCCCAGGTATGACCCGATGCATGCTCAATGGTGACTACGCTTCTGTTGTCTTCTTCGCCAGAAAACGGTTCTAGGTAATCTGCGCCGGTCATGGCGGTAATACTAAAATCTGACCAAAGCTCTTTAGCCGACACGCCCGTTGAGCAAACAGCAATTGCAGTTACTAATGCTAACTTTTTGATTGTTTTGATTTTCATTGTTAATCCCTTTTTTATAATTTTATTAGTTTAGTTAAGATGATCTGTACTTGCTGAATAATTTTCAGGCAATACCAACGTCATAACTATTGCTGTTAAACCCGGCACCGTCACAGCACTTCCAAATATGGCGGTTACTAATTTAGGCGCATTTATAAATAGCTCTGGTACAAAACTAACCCCTAGCCCCATGCCTAAGCTCACCGCAATAATAAGTAAACTACGGCGGTTTATTTTTTCACTTGCAAGAATTTTTACCCCTGCGGCTGCTACGGTGCCAAACATTACAAGCGTTGCACCGCCAAGTACGGGTTTGGGTATGTTTTGTAGTACAGCCCCCACCACCGGAAACAACCCTAAAACAATCAGTATTGCACCAATCCATAGGCCAATGTACCTACTTGCCACACCTGTTAACTGAATAACCCCATTGTTTTGACTAAAAGTAGTATTTGGAAAGGTATTAAATGCGGCTGCAATCATTGAGTTAACACCATCACCTAATACACCTGCGCGTATTCGGGCTAAATAGCTTGCACCTTTAACGGGTAATTTAGACACTGCACAATTAGCGGTTATATCACCGGTCGATTCTATGGCTGTAATAAGGTATAAAAAGCCAAAGGCAATCATGGCGCCAAAATCAATATTAAAGCCGTATTTGAAGGGTATTGGCATGGCAATTAAATCAAACTCGCCCACCTCAAACTTGGCAATGCCTAAAATAACTGCAAGTATCCAGCCTACTATCATGGCTACAACCACAGCGGTAAGCCTTACCCACTGGTTTTTGCTGGCGTTAAGTAACACCACTAATGCCACCACCGAAAATCCCACAATTAAGTTACTTGCTGATGCAAACTTTTCAGGCATATTAGTTAATAACCATTGCCCGCCGCCTATGTCGGTCATACCTACTTTAATGAGGTAAACCCCAATGGTGGTGATCACCACACCGGTGACTACAGGTTTAATGACCTTGCCGAGTTTTTCTATAAAAAAACTAATAAATATCTCTACAAAGGCCGCTAAAAAGCACACTGCAAATATAGTGGCCAACACCTCATCGTTATTGCCTCCGGTGGCTTTTACAGAAAAGCCGGTGGCTAAAATAGTGCCTAAAAAAGCAAAACTGGTGCCTTGAACACATATAAGCCCTGAGCCAATGGGCCCCACACGGCGCGCTTGAATAAACGTACCAACACCCGACACAAACAACGCCATACTAATTAAATAGGGTATTTCGCTGCCAAGTCCCAATACCCCACCAATAATAAGCGTAGGCGTAATAATACTTACAAAACTTGCCAGTACATGTTGCAGGGCGGCGAAAAAGGATTCGGTCAGCCCTGGTTTATCATCTACTGCGTATAAAATGTCTTCGCACGTATTAACCGCTTTTTCTGTCCTTGCCTCACACATTGCATCGTCTGATTGCTTTATCGGCTCTAACATAGTGCTCTCCTTTAGTTTGTATAGTTAATATTGCTGCAACCAAAAATCAAAACTATTGCTTTATATCTAAAGCCAACAAACTGTCCTAATGGTCAAGTTTATTGTGCAAATATTTTTATGGCGCCTATTTAAAATGTTAAAAATAAACTTCTATAAAAAGCTATTTAGCTGACAGATTTTACTTTATATAAAAGGGTAAATAGCTTTTTAGCCCCCACTCTTTTGTGTACTTGTTAAGCAAAACTGTGCTTTAATTAAATTACTGACCGAGCGGTCAACAATGGCATGGTATCTGCAATAAACTTACCAATATGAAAAAGTTTTTTTCTTAGCAGCACCAAAACAACAAGAAAAAATATACGCCAAGCCTTTAAAGATCAGGGCTTTAAAAAAGTTAAGGGGGTCTGTGTGATTCAGTTTTTATTAAATGACACGCCAATAGAAGTAGAAGAATGTTCGCCGAGTCTCACCATTTTGGACTGGCTTCGCACCAAAAAAGGGAAAATGGGCACCAAAGAAGGGTGTGCAACAGGGGATTGTGGCGCATGCACAATTTTAGTCGGCGAAGAAAAAACAAACTTAAACGGTAACCCAGTTTGGCACTACCAAACCATGAACAGCTGCCTGCTTTTATTAGGTAATGCACACGCAAAACACATAGTAACCGTAGAGGCTGTAACAGCGGGGCTTTACCCTACACTTAACGATTTACACCCAGTACAACGCGCATTGGTTGAGTGCCATGGTTCGCAATGTGGTTTTTGTACTCCCGGCATAATAATGAGCATGCTGGCGCTTTATATTAATAATCCGAGTTACCCAGGTAAAAAAGCCGCTATTCATGCACTAGGGGGTAATTTATGTCGTTGTACGGGTTACAGCCCTATTTTACTTGCAGTTGAAAAAGCTTATAGCTACGAGCGTAAAAACGAGCCTTACTCAGCCCTAGCGGCTCAGTTCAAAGCTTCACTTAATACGCAATATGATGACGATGTTCCATTTTTAAAAAATGGCCCCCGCAAATTCTACTTGCCACAAAATGCTAAGCAGCTAGTTGAACTAAAAGCACTATATCCGCAAGCACACTTGGTTGCTGGTGGCACCGATTTTGCCATTGAGCTTAGCCAAAACATGCTATTGCCTGATGTAATAATATCGCTAAGCCAAGCTAAAGAGCTGTGCACATTAAGCGATAATAACGGCGAGCTACATATTGGTGCAGCACTCCCTTACAGCCAATTTGTAGACGCATTTTACACTTACTACCCTGAGTCTAAGGAGCTGTTTGAACGCCTTGGTTCTAACCAAGTACGTAACAGTGGCACCTTAGGTGGCAGCATAGGAAACGCCTCTCCTATTGGCGATCCGGCCCCATTATTAATTGCACTTAATGCCACTATGGACTTATTAAGCGCAGCAGGCACACGCACTATAAACGTGGCCGACTACTTTATTGATTACAAAAAAACAGTCATTAAAAGCGACGAAGTCATTAGCAAAATTACCGTACCTAACCGCCCAGACTCATTAAAGCTTGCGTGTCATAAAATTTCAAAACGCTTTGAAGATGATATATCTACTGTGTGTTTAGTACTGGCTATAGAGCAAACACAAGGTGTGATTAGCAATGCCCGCTGCGCCATGGGCGGTATGGCTGCCATACCCAAACGCGCTGCGCATATAGAGCAAAAGCTTAATACTCAGCCATTAGAAGTAAGCACGTTTATAGATGCGGCGAATGGTATAAATGATGACTTTGCACCCATGAGCGATGTACGCAGCAGCGCACATTACCGCACTACGGTAAGCAAAAACTTGCTGCAGCGTATTGGTATTGAGTTTTGCGGTGCACAGCCAAGCAGCAATAACAATAATAACAACATTGCCATTACGAGGATTTCCCATGCGTCACTTTGAAATGGATAAACTAAAAACCCAAGGCGGAAGCGTTGGCCAATCTAAATACCACGAAAGTGCAATAAAACAAGTATGTGGCAATGCAAACTACGCCGACGATAACCCAGAGCCCCATGGCTGCTTACACGCCTACCCTGTGCTTGCGCCGATTACCAGCGGCTTTATTAAATCAATTGATACAAGTAAAGCGCTTGAAGTGGCAGGTGTTAAACGTATTTTATCGGCTGATGATGTACCCGGTAAGCTTGATATTGGCCCAGTATTTCCAGGTGATGTACTGCTTACTAACCATGAAATTCAATACCACGGGCAACCAGTGCTGATAGTCGTTGCCAAAAGCTATGCCATTGCGCGCCGCGCTGCTCGCTTAGTGGTTATAGAGTGCGAGCAAATTACCCCCATACTTGATATTAAAGAAGCCATAAAAAAAGAGCATTGGGTAAGGCCGCCACATTCACTTAACCGTGGTAATAGCGAGCAAGCCATAAATAATGCAGCTCACCAGCTTAAAGGCGAAATACACATAGGCGGGCAAGAACACTTTTACCTTGAGGGACAAATAGCACTTGCTCAGCCCGATAACGACGGTGGGATTCATGTGCAGTGTTCTACACAGCACCCAACAGAGGTGCAGCACTTAGTTGCTAAAATTTTAAAAAAGCCATTTAGCTTTGTAAACGTAGAAACCCGCCGTATGGGCGGAGCCTTTGGCGGTAAAGAAACTCAAGGCGCACCGTGGGCTTGCCTTGCAGCGCTTGCGGTTTACCACCTTGGCTGCGCCGTTAAAATGCGCCTAGCCCGCAGCGACGACTTTAAACTTACCGGTAAACGCCACCCATTTTATAATCAATACCATGTAGGGTTTGACGAAAATGGCCTAATTGAAGGCGCTGATGTAACCGTAAATGGGTTTTGTGGCTACTCGCCTGACTTATCTGATGCCATTGTCGACCGTGCAATGTTTCATGCTGATAACGCGTATTACTACCCTGCTGCCACCATTAAGGGGAATCGCTGTAAAGTAAACACCGTAAGCCACACTGCATTTAGAGGATTTGGTGGCCCGCAGGGCATGATCATGTCGGAGCTAATAATGGACGACATTGCCGCTAAATTAGGTAAAGATCCGCTTGAGATCCGAAAACTTAATTTATACAAAAAAGGCCGCGACACCACGCCGTATCATCAAACCGTAGAGCAGCATATTTTAAAAGATATGATAAGCCAGCTTGAGGAGTCGGGTGATTACTGGGCGCGAAAAAAGGCAATTAAAGCTTTTAACGCATCATCGCCTATAATCAAAAAAGGCCTTGCAATGACGCCGGTTAAATACGGTATATCGTTTACCGTACAACACTTAAACCAAGCGGGAGCACTCGTGCATGTTTATAGTGATGGCTCGATACATTTAAACCATGGCGGCACCGAAATGGGCCAAGGGCTTAATACAAAAATAGCGCAAATAGTAGCCCATGGCTTTGGCGTTGATTTTGACGCAGTAAGCATAAGCGCGACCCGTACCGACAAAGTACCAAACACCTCGCCAACCGCCGCATCAAGCGGGACTGATTTAAACGGCATGGCGGCGCTAAACGCGGTAAACACCATAAAAGAGCGTTTAATAAACTTTATAAGTGAGCACTTTGAGGTAGACAGCCAAAGTATTGTATTTAAAGATAATCTCATTACCTTTAGTAAAGGCGAAATTAGCTTTAGCGAACTTGCAAACCTTGCCTACATGAATCGTATATCGCTTTCATCAACCGGTTATTACGCAACGCCTAAAATTCATTACGATAGAGCCAAAGGCGAAGGCCGGCCATTTTTTTACTACGCGCATGGCGTAGCACTGAGTGAAGTAGAAATCGATACGCTGACAGGCGAAAACACTGTAACGCGTGTTGATATACTGCACGATGTGGGCAGCTCAATTAACCCAGCACTTGATATAGGCCAAATTGAAGGGGCTTTTGTACAAGGTATGGGCTGGCTTACTACCGAAGATTTACAATGGAATGATAAAGGCCAGCTTGCAAGCTTTGGCCCTGCTAACTACAAAATTCCGGCTATTGGCGATACCCCTGCCGAATTTAACGTCAATTTATATAACTCGGCCAACCCAGAAACCACCGTATTTAGATCAAAAGCCGTAGGCGAGCCACCGTTTATGTTGGCCTTTAGTGTGTGGAGTGCGATTCGTAATGCTATAAGCAGTGTAGCCGATTACAAGTACACAGCCCCACTTGATACACCTGCTACACCCGAGCGTGTATTAAATGCAATTGATCAAACCGCTAGCTGGTTTAAGGAGCATCAACATGGCTAATTTAAATGAGTCGTTTCAGGGTTTTCATACGCAAAATTGGGCGCAAGCTATAAACGAGCACGAACAAAGCGGCACTAACTATGTTATTGCGACAGTACTAGGCACCAATGGCTCAACCCCACGTGGTACCGGCTCTAAAATGGTAATAAGTGGCGAGCATATCTACGACACCCTTGGCGGTGGTCACCTTGAATACGTAGTAATAGAAAAAGCCCGCGAGCTCCTTGCCAAAGGTGAGGCCGCGCAAGTGATAGAGCAATTTAACCTAGGGGCAAATTTAGGCCAGTGCTGCGGGGGAGCTGCCACCGTTATGCTTGAGTGCATGCAATGCGAGCGCTTTACCCTCGACATATACGGCGCAGGACATGTAGCACAAGCACTTATTGGTATATTGGCACAGCTGCCTATGCGTATACGTTGGATAGATAGCCGCGCCGATGTATTCCCACAATCAATCCCTAATAACGTAGTAAAAGTGGTTGATGAAGAGCCAACAGAGCAAGTAAAACGCGCGCCCAAAGCTAATAATTACTTAATACTTACCCATAACCACCAGCTCGATTTTGCGCTTACACAAGCCATTATTAAACGCGCCGATGCCAATTGGCTTGGCGTTATTGGCTCAGATACCAAAGCAAAACGCTTTAAACAGCGCTTAGCTCATCGCAACTTTACCACCGAGCAAATAAAGCAAATGGTCTGCCCTGTAGGGCTTGAAAATGTAACGGGCAAGCTCCCTATGGAAGTGGCTATTTCAATTAGTGGGCAATTAATTGGCCTTTACCAGGCTATGCAAACCCATGCGCCTAAACGTCAAGGTGTGCAATGGCGTGCACTTAAAAATGCCCTAATTAGCACCGCGCAAGAGGAAGAAAACGCATGAGTAGCTTAAAAATTAACACCCTAAATGAAGCGCAAGCGCATCAAGCCTTAGAGCACTGCTGCGCCGCCCCTAATTGGGTGAGCGGTATGCTAAATAGCATGCCATTTGAAAATAAAGAGCACTTATTTAACAGCGCACAAAGCGTATGGGATAGCCTAGGCGAGAGCGATTATTTAGCCGCTTTTGAAGGCCACCCGCAAATAGGCGATTTATCAACATTAAGTAAAAAGTACGCCGCTACAGCGCAAAAAGCGGGGCACGAACAATCAGGAATGAGCAAAGCAAACGAGCAAACCCTTAAAAAAATGATTGCACTAAATAAAGAATACCTCAGTAAATTTGGCTTTATATTTATTGTGTGTGCCAGCGGCAAAAGTGCTGAGCAAATGCTTGAACTTATTGAGCAGCGTATACACAACACCCGTAGCACAGAGCTTAATATAGCCGCGGGCGAACAAGCTAAAATAACAAAAATAAGATTGGAGTCATTGCTATGAATAAAAGCCCTATCACTACCCATATTCTCGATACCAGCACAGGCAAACCTGCAGCAAATGTAGCTGTACAATTGTTTATACACACTAATAGCGAGTGGGAATTAATTGCCCAAGGTAAAACAAATAGCGACGGGCGTATTACCGACTGGCTAAATACAGACGTAGAATTTGCAACCTATAAGTTGGTATTTGATTTAGATAGTTACTATGAAAACCAACCTACCCCAGCGTTTTACCCAGAAGCGCAAATAACCTTTAGATTACAAGATAAAAAACACCATCATATTCCGTTATTGCTTAGCCCATTTGGCTACTCAACGTACAGAGGCAGCTAACAATGAGCACGCAAAATAATAAAATGACCGTAATTTGTGCCAACATACTCGATTTTGTTGATGACCCCGCCATCGCAGGCGAAAGCGCCCATCGCTATTTTGAAAAAGGCGCGTTAGTTATTCAAAACGGTAAAGTGGTTAAGCTTGGTTACGAGCAAGACATACTGCCAAGCTTAAATAAATCAGCCACTATTATTCGCCACGATGGCAAATTGGTTATGCCCGGCATGATAGACACCCACATACATTTGCCGCAAACCGAAATGGTAGGCGCGTATGGCGAGCAGCTTTTAAGCTGGCTTACCGAATATGCCTTCCCCACCGAAAAAAAGTTTACCTGTGAGCATTATTCAAAAGACATATCTAACCGTTTTTTAGACGAACTACTTAGAAACGGCACCACCACTGCATTGGTATTTGGCACTGTGCATCCACAATCGGTGGATGCGTTTTTTAACGAATCTCAAAAACGTAATTTACGCATGATTGCCGGTAAGGTGATGATGGACAGAAACTGCCCTGACGATTTATCAGATTGTGCGCAAACCAGTTACGATCAATCAAAAGCACTGATAGAAAAATGGCATAATGTGGATAGATTAAGCTATGCGGTAACACCTCGTTTTGCGCCTACCTCTACCCCAGAGCAACTTCAAAAATGTACTCAATTATTAGAAGAATACCCCGACACCTACCTGCATACGCACCTATCTGAAAACAAAGACGAATGTGAATGGGTAAAAGGATTATTCCCCGAGGCTGAAGATTACCTTGGCGTGTACGAGCAAGCAAAAATGGTGCGTAAACGCTCGGTATTTGCCCATAGCATTCACTTATCTGAGCGTGAGCTTTGCTGCCTTGGCGATAACAATGCGGCTATATCGCACTGCCCTACCTCTAACTTATTTTTAGGCTCGGGCCTTTTAAATTTAAAGAGATGTGAAGAGCACGGAATAAACGTGGGTATGGGTACCGATGTAGGCGCAGGCACCAGTTTTTCTATGCTACAAACAGGTAACGAAGCGTACAAAATTCAGCAGTTACAAGGCCAAAAGTTCTCCGCATTTAAAGGCATGTATCTCGCCACCTTAGGCGGAGCACGGGCACTTGATTTAGAAGGCACCATAGGTAACTTTAATGTAGGCTGCGAGGCCGATTTTATTGTAATGGATTACGCGGCCACCTCGTTTTTAAAGTTCAGAATTGGCCATGCCAAAACCCTTCACGAACAGCTTTTTGCCATGATGATGCTAGGCGACGACCGCTGTATTGAACAAACCTATATTATGGGTAAAAGCGTGTATAAGCGCGATGCAAAAGAGCAATTTTCAACAACCCACACACCGCAATTAGAAGAGGCTTAACCTAATGGAAAACTATTTATTTGAGCTTGCTCATTTAGTGTTTAGATACTTTCACGTGGTCGCAGGTATTGCGTGGATAGGCGCCTCATTTTATTTTGTATGGCTTGATAACAACTTACAAACGCCGCCACAATGGAAACAAGATAAAGGCATAAGAGGCGATTTATGGGCAATTCATGGCGGTGGTTTTTACGAAGTAGCTAAATACCAAAATGGCCCAGAGCAAATGCCCTCAACCCTACACTGGTTTAAGTGGGAAGCCTACACCACCTGGATCAGCGGCGTGCTGTTATTTACGCTGTTATATTATGTGGGCGCAGATGTGTATTTACTCGATGCCAGTAAAAGTGAGCTAAGTAAATTTGCTGCTATTGGCGCATCACTTGGCTTTATAGGCTTAGGCTATGGTGTTTATCGGTTATTGTGTAAAAGCCCGCTTGTTGAAAACGGCAAGGCCTTTATTGCGCTCAGCGTGGGCTTTTTAGCGTTATGGACGTATGGGGTTGATCAGCTATTTAGCGACCGCGCGGTATATATTCATGTTGGAGCATTAATTGGTACCTGTATGGCCGGTAATGTATATCACATTATTATGCCCGCACAGCGTTACATGGTAAGCGAAGTAGAAGCTGGGCGCATTCCTGATTCAGCGCCGGGTTTGAAAGCAAAGCAATGCTCGGTACATAATAACTACGCCACCCTGCCGGTTATTTTTATTATGCTAAGCAATCACTTCTCGTATACCTATAGCCACGAGTTTGGTTGGTTGGTGCTTATTGGCTTTTTTATTATTGGTATGTGGATACGCCACTTTTTTAATTTAAAACACCAAGGTATTAATAAACCTTCAGTACTTATAAGCGGTATTGCCGCGTTTTTTGCGTTAATGCTAGCCATAGCACCGTGGCCTAACAGTACAACCCATGCAGGCGAAAACGCGCCGCTACAAGCAAGTATAAGCGATGCGCAAGCATGGGATATTATTAATAAACACTGTACACAGTGTCACAGTGAAACCCCTACATCAAAGCTTTTTCAAACCGCGCCGCTTGGCTTTAAGCTCGACTCACTTGCTGATGTAAAAAAAGCCAGTGCACTTATTCATACTCGCGCCGTTATTACCAAAGACATGCCATTGGCTAACATGACCAAAATGACTGATGCAGAGCGTGAAATGCTTGGCACTTGGCTTAGCGCAGTAAAAAAGGGGCAATAACATGAGCGAGCAATTTAAACACTACCCACGCGATTTAATTGGTTATGGGTCACAGGTACCCCATGCAAATTGGCCCAATAAGGCCCGTATAGCCGTGCAAGTAGTGTTAAATTACGAAGAAGGCGGTGAAAACAGTGTACTGCATGGTGATGCAGCGGCTGAAACGTTTTTATCAGAAATAGTCAGCGCTCCCCATGTAGAAGACCGCCACATAAGCATGGAATCTATTTACGAATATGGCTCACGCGCAGGCGTGTGGCGCTTACTTAAACTCTTTAAAAAATACGATATACCGGTCACCATTTTTGCTGTGGCAATGGCCCTTGAGCGCCACCCCGATGTAGCTAAAGCCTTTGTTGAAGCTGGGCACGAAATTGCAAGCCATGGCCTGCGCTGGATTAATTATCAACATATAGATAAGCAAACCGAGCGTGAGCACATGCAAAAAGCCATTGAGATCATTCAAACGCTTACCGGTAAAAAGCCCAAAGGCTGGTACACCGGACGCACAAGCCCTAACACGGCTGCCCTTGTGGTAGAAAATGGCTCGTTTTTATATGATGCCGACGATTACAGCGACGACTTACCCTTTTACAGTATTAAAGAAGGTAAACCTCAGCTAATAGTGCCCTACACGCTTGATGTAAACGATATGCGCTTTGCCGCAGTGCAGGGGTTTAACGCCGGTGATCAATTTTATAATTATTTAAAAGATGCCTTTGATACGCTGTATGAAGAAGGCGATCCACAAGGTGAAAACGCCCCTAAAATGATGTCGATTGGTTTGCATTGTCGCTTAATTGGCCGCCCAGGACGCATTAAAGCCCTCGCACGGTTTTTAGAGTATGCCAGCTCGCATGAGCAGGTTTGGTTTGCCACGCGCGAACAAATCGCCGAGCACTGGCTTAAAACCCATCCGTATAATACCAATCCGCAATAATACTTAATCATTTTCAGGGGCTAAACGTGTCGCTATCTGCGTTAAAAAATTCTCATTTACGACTGCATGGATGCAGAAGGTAGAGCAATGCA
>NZ_LKDU01000050.1:0-14330 GCF_001401855.1 Pseudoalteromonas sp. P1-7a
CAGCTATCAGCTATCAGCTATCAGCTATCAGCTATCAGCTATCAGCTATCAGCTATCAGCTATCAGCTATCAGCTATCAGCTATCAGCTCAAAATAAAAAACCAAACCAACTGACGCTAGTTTTATTTAATCTATTTTTAATAGCTGCTATAAAAACAAAACCCAGCAAAAGCTGGGTTTTTTAAAAACCAAATTAAAAAGTTAAATTACTTCTTCTTTTTAACCGCTTTTTTGTTTGGTAAGTCAGTGATTGAACCTTCAAAAATCTCAGCTGCAAGGCCAATTGACTCGTTCAATGTTGGGTGAGCATGAATAGTAAGTGCTAAGTCTTCACCGTCTGCGCCCATTTCAACTGCTAAGCCGATTTCGCCAAGCATTTCGCCTGCGTTAATACCCACCATAGCACCACCAATTACACGGCCACTGTCTTTATCAAAGATAAGCTTAGTAGAGCCTTCAGTACGAGCAGATGCAATTGCGCGACCTGATGCTGCCCACGGGAATACCGCAGTTTCAATGCTTAAGCCTTGCTCTTTTGCTTCTTTCTCAGTCACACCAACCCACGCGATTTCTGGATCAGTGTAGGCAATTGAAGGAATACATTTAGGGTCAAAGAAGTGCTTCTGACCAGAGATAACCTCTGCTGCAACATGGCCTTCGTGTACCGCTTTATGCGCAAGCATAGGTTGGCCAACTAAATCACCAATTGCAAAAATATGGTCTACGTTAGTACGTAATTGCTTATCAACATTAATAAAGCCACGCTCATCAACATTAACACCTGCTTTATCAGCATCAAGTAAGTTACCGTTAGGCGTACGGCCTACAGCAACAAGTACTTTATCGTAACGTACTGGCTCAGCTGGTGCGTTTTTGCCTTCAAAAGTAACGTATAAGCCATCATCTTTCGCTTCAACGCCAACAACTTTAGTAGAAAGCATAACATTGAATTTTTTGCTTACGTATTTTTGGTAAATCTTGATGATATCTTTATCCGCAGCCGGAACTAACTGATCTGCAAATTCAACTACATCAATATCAGAACCTAATGCGCGGTAAACTGTACCCATTTCAAGACCGATGATACCACCACCTAAAACAAGTAGTTTCTCTGGTACGTCTTTAAGCTCTAATGCGCCAGTTGAATCAATTACACGGTCATCCTCTGGGATGAACGGTAAGCTAACAGGTTTAGAACCCGCAGCAATGATTGCGTTATCAAATGTAATAGTTGTAGTGCCGTCAGCACCTTCAACGTCTAAAGTGTTACTACCAGTGAATTTACCGTAACCTGGTACAACTTTAACTTTACGCATCTTAGCCATGCCGTCTAAGCCACCAGTAAGCTGGCCAACAACCGACTCTTTCCAAGAGCGAATTTTGTCTAAATCAATTTGCGGAGCGCCAAAAGTAACACCGTGAGATGACATTTCTGCAGCGTCATCAATCACTTTAGCCACGTGTAAAAGTGCTTTTGAAGGAATACAACCAACATTAAGACATACGCCTCCTAATGTTTCACGCGATTCTACCAATGTAACTTCTAAGCCCAAGTCAGCAGCACGGAAAGCCGCAGAGTAACCACCAGGACCACCGCCTAGTACAACAACTTGAGTTTTTAATTCGTTGCTCATGCTATTACCTTAATTGTTTGAACGGGACACTGCCCTAAAATTTAACTGCCATGTTTCTGCATGGGCAGAAAATCAGAGCAATTCACAAATAGTGCAAAGATTGTATCATTGCATATAGTAAAAATCCCAGCTAAAAACAACTGGCTGGGATTTGATTTTGTTCATATTGTAGCGATTACATCACTAATTGACGAATATCACTCATGTAGCTAGCAAGCGTTGCGGTAAAGCGTGCAGCTAGCGCACCGTCAATCACACGGTGATCGTACGACATAGACAGCGGAACCATTAGTTTTGGCTCAAACTCTTTACCATTCCACTTAGGTTTCATTTCAGATTTAGATACACCTAAAATTGCCACCTCTGGTGCATTAACAATCGGCGTAAATGCCGTACCGCCAATACCGCCTAAGCTTGAAATAGTAAAACAGCCACCTTGCATGTCAGATGAGGTTAACTTACCTTCACGCGCCTTTTTAGAAACATCCATTAGCTCGCGAGATAATTCCATAATGCCTTTTTTGTCCACATCTTTAAACACTGGAACAACTAAGCCATTAGGTGTATCTACCGCAACACCAATGTTAATGTATTTCTTCAGAATTAAGCTTTCGCCATCCTCAGACAGTGACGAGTTAAATGTTGGGAATTCAGCAAGTACTTTTGCCGCTGCTTTCATCACAAACACAAGTGGTGTGATTTTAACACCCAGCTTTTTCTTCTCGCTAAGTACATTTTGCTCTTTACGGAATACTTCAAGGCTTGTGATATCAGCTTCGTCAAACTGTGTAACATGGGGAATTTGCACCCAGTTACGGTGTAAGTTTTTACCCGATAGCTTTTGAATGCGTGATAGTTTTTTCTCTTCGATTTCGCCAAATTTAGCAAAATCTACTTTCGGCCAAGGTATTAAACCAAGCTCACTACCGCCTGCATTGCCTTTACCAGCTGGTAATTGGCCTGATTCAACTTGCTTAACTAAGTTTTTAACATAGTTTTGCACGTCTTCTTTAACCACACGGTTTTTACGGCCTGAGCCTTTAACGTTTGCTAAGTTAATACCAAATTCACGCGCTAAGCGACGAACAACTGGCGATGCATGGGCATATGCGCTGTTGTTTTCAAAGCTTTCGTTGCTTGCTTTAGCAGCAGGTGCAGCTTGAGCTGGCGTAGACTCGGTTTTTGCAGGTGCAGCCGCTGGCTTTTGCTCAGCAGGAGCTGAAGCTTTTGCAGGTGCACTACCCGCCACTTCAAATACAAAAATAAGAGAACCTGTTTTTACTTTGTCGCCCGCAGCTACTTTAATTTCTTTAACTGTACCTGCAAATGGCGCTGGTACTTCCATTGCCGCTTTGTCGCCTTCAACGTTTAAGATAGATTGCTCTTCTTCTACGCTATCGCCAACAGCTACCATGATTTCAGTTACTTCAACTTCATCATCGCCAATATCAGGTACGTTTACTTCTTTGGTGCTTGGCTCGGCGCTTTGAGCAGGCTCTGCTGGTGCAGAGTCTTGCTTAGGCGCATCTGATGCTGGCGCACTTGAACCGGCAACTTCAAAAACAAACACTAAAGAGCCTGTTTTTACTTTGTCGCCTTCGGTTACTTTAATTTCTTTTACAGTACCGGCAAAAGGTGCTGGTACTTCCATAGATGCTTTATCGCCTTCAACACTTAAAATTGACTGCTCTTCATCTACGCTGTCACCAACGGCAACCATGATTTCTGTTACTTCAACTTCATCGTCACCAATATCTGGTACGGTTACTTCTTGAGTAGAAGAACCTGAAGCTTCTGCAGGTGCAGATGCTTCAGTTTTAGCCGGCGCTTCGGGCTCGCTTTGTGAGCCTGACTCTTCGCCTTCAAAAATCATAATTAACGAACCGGTTGTTACCGTATCGCCTTCGCTTACTTTAATTTCTTTTACTGTACCTGCTTGCGCAGCAGGTACTTCCATTGATGCTTTATCGCCTTCAACGGTAAGTAAAGATTGATCAACATCTACTTTGTCGCCAACGCTTACTAAGATTTCGGTTACTTCTACGTCATCGCCACCGATATCTGGTACATTAATTTCAATACTCATTGCAAACCTCTTATGCGTACAGTGGATTTAGTTTGTTTGTGTCAATGTCGAACTTTTTAATTGCTTCAACAACCACTGACTTTTCAACATCACCGCGTTTAGCAAGTTCAGATAACGTAGCAACAACCACGTAGCTTGCATTAACTTCAAAGTGACGACGTAAGTTTTCACGGCTATCAGAACGTCCGTAACCATCTGTACCAAGCACTTTATAGTTGCTGCTTGGAATAAATGAACGCGCTTGTTCTGCGTAGTTTTTCATGTAGTCGGTAGCGGCAACAGTTACTGAGTCGTTTAATACGCTCGTAATGTACGGTGTTTTTTGCTCGCTTTCTGGGTTAAGCATGTTGAAACGCTCAACGTCTTGACCGTCACGGGTAAGCTCATTGAATGAGGTTACTGAGTAAACATCTGAGGCAATACCGTACTCTTCGCTTAAAATAGCTGCCGCTTTGCGTACTTCAGTCATGATAGTACCTGAGCTTAATAGCTGTACGTTGGCTTTTTTACCTTCGTAGCTTTCTAGCTTGTAAATACCTTTACGAATACCTTCTTCAGCGCCTTCAGGCATAGCTGGTTGATGGTAGTTTTCGTTCATAAGCGTTAGGTAGTAGTAAATATTTTCTTGGTTTTCACCGTACATACGACGAATACCGTCTTGAATAATTACCGCAACTTCAAATGCGTACGTTGGGTCGTAAGAAATACAGTTAGGAACCGTATTTGCAAGAATGTGGCTGTGACCATCTTCGTGCTGTAGACCTTCACCATTTAGCGTAGTACGGCCAGCCGTAGCACCTAATAAGAAACCACGTGCTTGTTGATCACCCGCCATCCATGCCATGTCGCCAACACGTTGGAAACCAAACATAGAGTAGTAAATGTAGAATGGGATCATAGGTAAATCGTTCGTGCTGTAAGATGTTGCAGCAGCTACCCATGACGACATTGCACCTAGCTCGTTAATACCTTCTTGAAGTACTTGGCCTGATGTTGCTTCTTTGTAGTAAGAAACAATATCACGGTCTTGAGGGGTGTAGTTTTGGCCATGTGGATTGTAAATACCGATTTGACGGAATAAACCTTCCATACCAAATGTACGTGCTTCATCAGCAATAATTGGCACAATGTTTTTACCAATGCCTTTGTCTTTAAGTAACACGTTAAGTGCACGTACAAAGCCCATTGTGGTAGAAATATCACGCTTTTGCTCTTCAAGTAGCGGCTTAAATGCATCTACTTCTGGCAGTTTTAGCTCTTCGCTAAAGTTAGGAATACGTGTAGGTGTGTAACCTTTAAGTGCTTCACGGCGTGCGTGTAAGTACTTGTATTCTTCTGAGCCTTCTTCAAGCGTTAAGTATGGAAGATCTTTAATTTGCTCTTCTGATACTAAGTCTTGTAGGCCTAAACGATCACGCAAGTGTTCAACATGGCTCATGTCCATTTTTTTCACTTGGTGCGCAATGTTTTTACCTTCAGCTGCTTCACCCATGCCGTAACCTTTTACAGTTTTAGCAAGAATTACAGTAGGACGGTCGTTTGTTTGCTCAGCCTTTTTAAATGCAGCATAAAGTTTAGATGGCTCATGACCACCACGCTTAAGCGCAAAAATTTCGTCATCCGTCATATCAGCAACAAGTGCAGCTGTTTCTGGGTAACGACCAAAGAAGTGCTCACGTACGTACGCGCCATCTTTAGCTTTGTATGTTTGGTAATCGCCGTCAATTGTTTCGTTCATCAATTGTAGTAATTTACCCGATGTATCTTTCGCTAGCAGAATATCCCATCCGCTACCCCATACAACTTTAATTACGTTCCAACCAGCGCCTTTAAATAGGCCTTCTAGTTCTTGAATAATTTTACCGTTACCCATAACTGGGCCATCTAAACGCTGTAAGTTACAGTTAATTAGGTAACATAGGTTGTCTAGCTTTTCACGTGCAGCGAAAGAGATTGCGCCGCGTGATTCTGGCTCATCCATTTCACCGTCACCTAAAAACGCGTATACACGTTGGTTTTTAGTGTCTTTTAAACCACGGCCATCTAAGTATTTTAAGAAACGCGCTTGGTAAATAGACGCAATTGGACCTAAGCCCATAGATACCGTTGGGAACTGCCAAAATTCAGGCATTAATTTAGGATGTGGGTATGAAGGAAGGCCTTTGCCATCTACTTCTTGACGGAAGTTATCAAGCTGTTCAGCTGTTAAACGACCTTCAACAAATGCACGTGCATAAATACCCGGAGAAATATGGCCTTGGTAGTAAACTAAGTCACCGCCATCTACCTCATTTGGCGCTTTAAAAAAGTGATTAAAACACACTTCGTAAAACGCAGCTGATGATTGGTAAGACGCCATATGGCCGCCTAAGTCGAGATCTTTTTTCGATGCACGTAATACAATCATGATTGCATTCCAACGAATAATCGAACGAATACGACGCTCAAGGTTTACATCCCCTGGGTAAGCCGGTTCTTGATCTACTGGAATAGTATTAACGTAGTTAGTTGTTGTGCCAGTTGGCATATCAACGCCGTCTAAACGGGCTTGCTCTAACACTTGCTCAAGTAAAAACTGAGCTCGTTCAACACCTTCTTCGCGCACAACTGATTCAAGAGCTTGTAACCACTCTTGTGTTTCTAGCGCGTCTACGTCAATTTTATTGACTTCAGACATATGGAGGTTTCCTTATGTTTAAAATACGAATGTTGTTAATTTAATACCACGTATACCTAATTTAGTGTGTTCTAAGTACAGCGTATTAGCTTAATTTTGTTTTGTGCGTCTTAAACTACGTTCAATTCGCGAATGCTCTTTACCCGCTTCAAGTAATGCTTCTTCAATAAAGGCTAAATGGGCATTACTGGCTAAACGGGCTTGTTCTGGATTGCCCTCAATTACGGCATCCATTAATAAGCGCCTATGCTGGGCTAATTGATTGCTAATATCTGGTTTTTTTAATAAAACCGTTAAGTTTTGCAATACATTTTGTTCCAGTAGCGCTTGCATGCCTCGCACTAAGTGAAGTAAAACCACGTTGTGTGAGGCTTCGGCTACACTAAAGTGAAACGCATTAATTGCTTTGGCTTTTAGCTGTAAATCGTTATTAACTTGGGCGATTTTATCAAAGCTTTGTTTAACCTTGGTAAAATCGGTGCTGGTACCACGAAGCGCCGCATAATAAGCCGCGATCCCTTCAAGCGCATGACGAAATTCAAGTAAATCAAACTGTGATTCAGGATGCTTACTGATCAAATCAAATAGCGGATCAGTGAGCCCCTCTTCAAGCTGGTTCTTTACAAACGTGCCACCACCTTGCCTACGAGTGACCAATCCTTTTGCTTCTAGCTTTTGGATGGCTTCGCGTAGTGAGGGGCGAGACACCTCAAACTGTTTTGCTAGTTCGCGCTCTGGCGGCAGTTTTTCACCTGGCGCTAATGAGCCCTCAAGAATCATGTTCTCAAGTTGCTGTAAAATAACATCAGATAATTTTGCTGCTTTAATCTTTAAAGACATTAATCAACGTCCACGTTGTATAAATACTAAAAAGCCTAATTTTTAAGGCCTAGAGCTTGACGATTTACCCAAAAGGTAAATTGGTCATACCAAAAATTTTCAATAAGGTATCAAAAAGGCAAATAACTGTCAATTTACGGTTTATTTGAGCAGTTAAGCTAGCGTAACGCATTTTGAACGAAGTTCAAAACAGTACAAAATTGTGGATGTTTTGTGCAAACGTTAACAGGATGAAAACAAATGGTCTGACCAGAATAAATTAGAATATTCACTCTAGTTGAATTTATTGAAGAAATTAGTTTTTGAGTCAAAAAGGTGGGAGCGGCGAGTTTACCCCGCGACTAATTATCTTGCCGCGATACTCACCGTAAGCGCGGCGTACATTGCGCGATATAAAATCGCGACTACGATAAACCGCCAAATAAAGTAAGTAGCGCAATAAGTACTAAATAAAAGAGGACGTTACGTTTAACTAATTTAATCATACAAGTAGCCTCATAGGTGCAGCCATAATAGCGCTGTTCTACTTGCTCAGCCGCAAGTGCGGTACACGTAACCACTTTACGATTTGGCGTTTTAAAATCCAATACATAATGCAGCCAACAGCTTGTACCTTTATTAAAGTTACCAATAACTAAATAGCCAAAACTTGCAACACGCGCTGGTAGCCAATCTAGCCAAAATAATAATTTATGCAGCAGCTTAAAGCGGTTTGCAAACACCACTTTGTGGTTTTCTTTTACTAAATCGGCAAGTGTACGCACTATTGCATACAATACTGCGCCTGGGGCGCCAAGCACAACAAACCAAAAAATTACGGCGCAGTAAAACCTAAAATTGATCCACGCTAAGGTTTGCCCAAATGTTTCTCCGCCTTCCTCATCCTCTAAGTGTTTCTGCCCCATTTGGAGTGCGTATAATGAAGCCGCGGTTTTATCATCTCGCGTTAATGCATTTAAGTACGACTTATATAAAGCCCGGTGCTTAGCACAACCAAAGCACACTAATAAAACCACAACATTTATAGCTAATTGCCACAGTACAAAGTCAGAAAGAACATATATAAGCGCCACAGCCACTACCGGCAACACTAGCCAAATTAAAAAGCCAATTGCCGAGCCAAACAATCCATTTTCATTAAGTAATTTACCCGAACGGTTTAAATAACCATTAGCGTAATAGCTAATTTGCCAGTACTGAGAGCGAGCCCCTAAGCGCTCAAGTATCAGTGCAATAATTATAGAAACTAAAATCATGATGGCTACTCACTTAATTTGCTTGATCTAGCCTGCCTATATAAGCAGACCAATTAAAACTTTCCCCGGGGTCGGTTTTTCGCCCAGGTGCTATATCGCAATGCCCTACTATACGCTTTGTAGTAATAAGCGGGTAGCGAATCATAATAGCCTTTGTCAGGTTATGTAAGCTTGTGTACTGCGCCTGAGTATAAGGGGTGGTATCTGTGCCCTCAAGCTCAATACCTATACTAAAATTATTACACGCACTTTGCCCAGCATACTCAGACTGCCCAGCATGCCATGCGCGTTTATTAAATGGCACATATTGAATAATCTCGCCTGTACGTTTTATAAAACAGTGCGCCGAGACTCTAAGCCCATTTAAATCACAAAAGGTGGGGTGCGCATTACAATCAATCTCACCCATAAACAGGGCATCAACGTGTTCGGTGCCAAACTGCCCAGCTGGCAGGGAAATATTATGAATAACCAACAGTGAAATATCGGCATTTTTAGGGCGCTCATCAAAATGCGTACAGGGCCGCTGTGTTATATTAGCGACAACGCCGCTTGAATCTATTTGCATCATTTTAAAACCACGGTATACATAAGCTTGATGCTAAAGGATTTAAATACAGAATGATAGCCATTACGGTTAGCCAACATGTAACCGCTTAGCAAAGCGGCTTTTAGCGGGTGTGCTCTATATGCAGGTGTAATAGCCTCACTTATTTAAAAGCACTTCTCTTAACTATTTAAACATAGTAAAATTTGCTTAATTTATTAACACTTATGAGCCTTCATATGTCAATTTCGCACTCGCTTATTACTCAACTTGTTACCCTCGCCTTAGATGAAGATCTAAATTATCAAACTGCGCAAGATGGTGATATAACCGCGCAACTTATCCCGCAAAATGAGCACGCAAATGCCAAAGTGATTACCCGTGAAGATTGCGTTTTTTGCGGCAAAGACATTATTACAGAAGTGTTTAAGCAAGTAGATTCAAGCGTTGAAGTAAACGTATTAGTAAATGATGGCGACTTTGTGCCAGCAAACAGCACCTTATTTACCGCTAAAGGCGCTGCCCGCGCTATTTTAACCGCCGAACGTACCGCGCTTAACTTTGTACAAACGCTTTCGGGTACCGCAACCACCACTGCAAATTATGTAAAAGAGCTTAGCGGCACCACAACCCAACTGCTCGATACCCGTAAAACAATACCCGGGCTCAGGCTACTTCAAAAATACGCTGTTAAATGCGGCGGCGGTGCAAACCACCGTATAGGCCTATTCGACGCGTTTTTAATTAAAGAAAACCACATAGCAGCGTGTGGCGGTATTGATAAAGCAGTCGCACAAGCCAAGCAAAACCACCCTACAAAACCAGTAGAAGTAGAAGTAGAGTCGTTACATGAACTTGAGCAAGCCATTAATGCAGGTGCCGATATAATCATGCTCGATAACTTTAGTGTGGAACAAATTCAACAAGCTGTTGTCATTACTAATAAGCGCGCTAAATTAGAGGTTTCTGGCAATATGACGCTAGAAACAGTTAAAACTTACTCACAAGCAGGTGTCGACTTTATATCAAGCGGCGCTCTAACAAAAAATTTACAATCAATCGATTTATCGATGCGTTTTGTATAAAAGCACAGCAATAACTTTGTCATATTAGTTCTAATTAATTGACAAAACGCATGAAAAGACTTTTAATAATCCAAAAGGATTACTTTGTAACAACTTGTTAAATAAAGTATCCTTTTTAGAAAATTATGTGTGCTTTAAGCATATAAAAAGTGTTAGACTAACCCTGTTGTATTACTTCCTTGAAAAATATAGTAATAAGTAACTGCTTTTTGTTTTAATCTTAAAAAAATACCTAAAAGATTAAAGCAAACCGCCAGTATGTTTCCTATATTTAGTCTACTTTGTGTTTAGGTAGCCTGTACAAGTTGCAACATAATGAACTCACATTTAGCTTTTGTGTTTCATACCTAAGGCTAAAAGTACGTGAAAATTTATTTTTAAGTAAATCTGTAAAGTTAATCAGGTAATTTTAGCTTGGCAGTGTCGCCACTAACCTGAGTACCTTACAAAACATTATCCTTTAGGAGAGGAAACATGAAAACAATGACTCAAAAACAACAGGGTTTCACCCTAATTGAATTAATGATTGTTGTAGCAATCATCGGTATTCTTGCTGCAGTGGCATTGCCTGCTTATCAAGATTACACAAAACGTGCTCATGTTAGTGAGGGTATGAATCTAGCAGCCTCAGCTAAAGGGGCTGTTACTGAGTATTATGTATCTGAGGGGGCTATGCCTTCTTCAAATTCAGATGCAGGTTTACCAACAAGCACTACCATGACTGGTAATGCAGTTAAATCTGTTGCTATCAGCGGGGCAGGTAATATAACAGTAACTTTCACTAGCAAAGTTACAGACGGCGCAACTCTAGTTTTAGTCCCTACTGTACCATCTGGTGGTGGGACTATTACGTGGACTTGTGATACTGGCACAGTTGATGATAAATACCTTCCTGCTAACTGTCGTTAATATATTAGCGCAGTATTGATTTTCAGTACTGCGCTACACGCCTCTTTAATTCCCTGCTTATGCTTAAAAATATTTTAGTTTCCTTTTGCATTTTTTTACTATTCGTCTATTTTTGGTTTATAAATATTCCTTCTTTTAACTTCAAAGGAGCTAATGTTGGTTCAAAATTAGAAGTTGGATTGTACAACTACCAATTTTTAGCTGAAGCAACTTTTTTTTTAATAGGTATTATCTTATCTGTTATTCTCTTTGCTTTGTTAAACCATGTTTTATCAACAAATTTGAAAAGCTTAAGTAAGCAGGCTCTCTCTAAATCAGTTTGCCTGTTTATTTCATGGGCGCTGTCTTTATCGTTATTGTTGGGCATAACAAGCTACCTTTACCCTGAGCTTTTTTTTAGTCATGAAGCTTGGAAATCAAAAATATTTTTGCTTAGCTGTTCTTTTATAGTCATTATTATTTTAGTCGCTTCATTTTGGCTAAAAGAAAACCGTTTGAACATCACTGTTCTGTTCATACCCTTTATAATACCAAACCTTACACCAGATTTTCGCCTTAGTGGTACATCAGAACAGGCAAGAGCAAATAAGAATGTATTTATCATCGGTATAGATTCACTTAACACTAGTGTAATTAGTAAAAGACACACACCATTTATTTTCAATTTCATAGATAGTGGAGTTCACCTACCAAATAGTTATACTCATATTGCTAGAACCTTTCCTTCGTGGATGACTATTTTAACAGGAAATTATCCAATTACGAATAAAGCTAGATTTAACCTTACCGACTTCGGTATTTTAGATACAAAAAAAAGCCTACCTTACTATTTAAAAAAGGCGGGTTATTATAACTACTTCTCACTGGATGAAAGACGCTTCAGTCATATAGACCACCGCTTATTTTTTGATAAAACCATAGGCCCTCCAGCTACAATAGGTGAGTTTGTATTCTCTAAGTTACTAGATATTCCATTACTTGTAGTTACCTCTGACTTAACTTTTTTCAATTTCTTAATGCCCCAAATCCATAATAATAGGGCTGCATGGCAAACCTACTCTCCACTAAAATACAATAAAAAGCTTAAAAGAAGTATAGAGTTGAATAATTCACCTATTTTTGTAGCCTCTCACTTTACTTTACCTCATTGGCCTTACAAGAGTAGTCACAATACAACTAATGAAAAGGGCTTATATGAAAAATACCTAGAAAGTGTTGAATCTGCTGATAGTCAAATAGAAAATTATTTTCATTTTCTCCGTCATAATGGACTATTAGATAACTCTATCGTATTTATTTTAAGCGACCATGGTGAAAGCTTTGCTAGAGATGAGGATATGCCTGATAACTCTGAAGAAATCGTAAACCTTGCGGGGCATGGTACTTCCATCGTCTCTCAGCAGCAATTTAATGTGTTAATAAGCTTCAAAGAGTATATAAATGGTAAGGAGGTCAAACATGAAAGTATTAATAAGAGTTTTAGATACGCTCTTTCTGATATAACGCCAACTATTCTAGATATACTAGGGTTAGAGTCACAAGCAGCTTTCGATGGAAAAAGTATATTTAAAGTAAAAACAGAAAGACCCCTACCAATTGAAAGTTCATTAAAACCAACATTTAACAAGTCTGGTAACATTAGTGTTTCGGGGACAGTTGCTCAAAATGCAAACTTATTTGAAATAAGCGACATGGGCCAACTAATAATCAAAACTGAACTACTTCCTATACTAATAAAAGAAAAGCAACGAGGGGTAATATATGGTAAATGGCAACTCTCAATTTACCCTGAACTAAACGATGCTACTTTTATTACAAATTTAGAAACTAACACATTATTTAACTCAGAAATGTTTGATGAGCCAGCTTTAAAACAACTACTACTTTCAAAATTGTGTGAGTTATATTCACCGGAAGTAAAGCAAACTCATATTAGACCTTGTTTCAACAATTTAAACTTTATGGAAATTAAATAATGTCCAAGCAAGTTGATAAAAAAAGTTTAGACACTTTTCAATGGGTAGGAGTAAGCGCTCGCGGCAAACGTATGGAGGGTGAACTAACCGGTAATAGTATTGCTTTAGTTAAGGCTCAACTACGTAAACAAGGCATTACACCTTCGAAGGTTAAGCGCAAACCTAAACCGCTTTTTGGTTCGCGCCTTCAAAAAATCACACCAAAAGATATTGCTTTAGTTACACGCCAAATAGCAACCATGTTAATGGCCGGCGTACCACTCATCCAAGCTATTGAAATGATTGGTACAGGGTCTACTAACAAAAGTGTAGCCAAGTTAATGGAGACCATCGGTGATGAAGTAAAAGCAGGCCAACCATTATCTCAAGCTTTAAGAAAACACCCTCGTTACTTTGATGATTTGTATTGTGATTTAGTCGCCTCAGGCGAACAATCAGGGGCGCTTGATAAAATATTTGACCGTGTTGCTTTATATAAAGAAAAATCTGAAGCACTGAAATCAAAAATTAAAAAAGCCATGTTTTACCCTATCGCGGTTTTAGTGGTTGCCCTTATAGTTACCTCAATACTGCTTATATTTGTTGTGCCACAGTTTCAAGATATATTTAATGGCTTTGGCGCACAACTGCCTGCATTCACATTATTTGTTATTGGCATCTCTGAGTTTATGCAGGAATATTGGTGGATGATGTTAATAGCCATTGTTGGCTTTGGCTATGCGTTTAAAGAAGCTAAACTCAGAAGTTTAAAACTTAGAGATGCAACCGACAGAGCTATATTGAAGCTCCCTGTAATTGGCATGATTTTAAATAAAGCAGCTGTTGCCCGTTATGCCCGTACGCTTTCGACCACCTTTGCTGCGGGGGTGCCACTGGTTGATGCGTTAGATTCAGCTGCTGGTGCTTCGGGTAATGCTGTTTACCGCTATGCAATATTAGATATAAAAGCAGAGGTGAGCTCGGGTAACCAAATGAACTGGGCGATGCGTAATGCTAAAATATTTCCTGATATGGTGATTCAAATGGTCGCGATTGGTGAAGAGTCAGGATCGCTTGATGGTATGCTTGCCAAAGTAGCCACTATTTATGAACAAGAGGTGGATGATGCAGTAGATGGATTGTCTAGCTTATTAGAGCCGCTTATTATGGCCGTACTCGGTGTGCTTGTAGGTGGCTTAATTGTTGCCATGTACTTGCCAATTTTCCAGTTAGGTTCTGTAATTTAAAGCATAGCTGTAAGCTGTAAGCTGTAAGCTGTAAGCTGTAAGCTGTAAGCTGTAAGCTGTAAGCTGTAAGCTGTAAGCTGTAAGCTGTAAGCTG
>NZ_LKDU01000051.1:0-13749 GCF_001401855.1 Pseudoalteromonas sp. P1-7a
AAACCCACGGGTAAAAGAACGCGACGACCACCTCAGTGCCCAGTGAATCCCATTAGAAAACATTAAGAGTACTTTGCTATGTGACTCTCTACCGCTGTGGGCACCACGACATCGCCTGGCTCCAAATACGAGTACAGCAATGTGATGGGTTTTTACGTCTGCAGAAAAGTTATATCCAGCATTTCCTTCTCTAAAGCGGAGCGTCTCTTAAGCGCAGCGCCTCTTTGTGAACAGTGTTTTAGTTATCCAACACATTAAGCGATGATAGGCAGCATCTGTTAGTGGCTCTCCACTGCTGTCGGCTCCTCGATATCGCCAGGCTCCAAATACGAGAAAGCCGCTTCAGAAATGAAGCGGCTTTTTTATGTATGCATAATAATGAAATGCGCCCACAATACACCCCTATCTAAACCAAGGGATAGAGTAATAATCAGATACTTATTTCGCAGGGACTTAGGAGGTCTTTTACCATTAGTAAAACAAGCTAAAGATAAATCGTAAGTGTTTTAGGATAATTAAGCCTGAGCGTAATTAGATTTATTGCCGAGCCAGCGATGAATTAAGGGGTTTATAAGGTCGGGATTTTGCTTTAGCATTTGCTGTGCAATAGGTCTTACTTGATTAAGAGTGTGTTTGTCGCGAGTAAGGTCCGCTATTTTAAATTCGGCTAAGCCAGTTTGTTTAGTGCCGAGTACTTCGCCTGGGCCACGTATTTCGAGATCGCGCTCTGCGATGACAAAGCCATCATTACTGTCCCTTAATACACCTAAACGCTTTTGAGCAGTATGAGATAAAGGGGCGTGATACAACAGTACGCAATGGGAAGCGGTGGCCCCTCGTCCTACGCGTCCGCGTAATTGGTGTAATTGTGCTAATCCTAAGCGTTCAGGGTTTTCTATGATAATTAAACTGGCATTAGGTACGTCTACACCGACTTCTATTACAGTTGTTGCAACAAGTACGTGAATATTGCCAGCTTTGAACTCGCTCATAATGGCTTGTTTCTCAGTGGCTTTCATGCGGCCATGGACAAGTCCTACATTAAGTTCTGGCAAGGCCTCTTTTAATTGTAATGCGCTATCTTCTGCTGCTTGGCATTGTAGGACTTCTGATTCGTCAATGAGAGTACACACCCAATAAACCTGCCTACCTTGTTCATTGCAGGCAAGCTTAACACGGTTTATTATATCGTCTCGGCGCGTATCAGGAATGGCCACAGTGGTAATTGGCGTTCTACCGGGAGGGAGCTCATCTATCACGGAGGTTTCTAAATCGGCATAGGCCGTCATAGCCAATGTACGCGGAATGGGGGTTGCAGTCATGACTAACTGATGAGGGTAACAATTACCAAACTTTCCTTTTTCTCGGAGTGAGAGGCGTTGATGAACACCAAAGCGGTGTTGTTCATCTATGATAACCAATACTAAATTATTGAACTTTACCTCGTCTTGAAATAGGGCATGCGTTCCCACTATCATTTGTGCTTCCCCTGAGGCTATTTTTTCAAGTGTACTAGTACGCTCCTTGCCTTTAGTTTTTCCACCAAGCCATGCAACGTTAATTCCTAAGCTTTCAAACCATTGCTTGAAATTTATCCCGTGTTGCTCGGAGAGAATTTCTGTGGGTGCCATTAGTGCAGCTTGGAAACCTTGTGCTATTGCTGTTAATGCACTTAATGCTGCAACCAGTGTTTTACCTGAGCCTACATCACCTTGTACTAATCGCATCATGGGGTAGGGGTGCTGTAAATCCCCTTTAATTTCGGCTACTACTCTATTCTGTGCTTTGGTCGGCGCAAAAGGGAGTTGCGCTAAAAATTGACTTTCTAATGTATTTGTAGGGCTTAGGGTAACTGCACTTACTTGCTGCCCTTGCTCGCGTACTTTTAACAAGCTTAAGTTTTGTGCAAGTAGCTCTTCAAACACTAAGCGTTGCTGCGCTGGATGAGTCCCTTGCTCAAGTGAAGTTACATCTACGTCATTAGGTGGACGATGAAGTAACAGTAAAGCATCACGCAATTGCATATGTGAAGGTTGCCATTTTTCAGGAATAAGTTCTTCTACTGAGTACTTGTGCAGTAAGTTTATTGCTTGCTCGCTTAAGCCCCTAATCGATAATTGCTTTAGCCCTTCGGTTGTTGAATAAACCGGTGTGAGAGTTGTTGCTGTTGGCTGTTCATTGGGTGTATCGCTGATACTGTATTCTGGGTGGCTCATTTCAAGCCCAACGCGCCCGCGTCTAATCTCACCAAAACAGCGAATTATTTTCCCACTGATAAACGCATTTTTTTGCGCAGCAGTAAAATTAAAAAATCGTAAAGTAAGCCTAGCTGTACCATCGTTTATTTGCACAACTAACATGCGACGTTTGCCAAAGGTCACTTGGCTTGTTTCTATTGTTGCCTCAACGGTGCAGTGGCTGTGTAAAGTAACATCGTTAATAGCATAGATACGGGTACGATCTTCATAGCGTAAAGGCAAATGAAAGAGCATATCTTGCACGGTAGCTATACCTAGCTTTTGTAGGCGCTCGGCCATTTTTGGACCGACCCCTTTAAGTTCTGTAATAGGGTACTGGCTTAAGCTAGGTTTAGGCAATGTGGGCTCAAATCTGTTTATTTGTGAATAAGTTAAGTGTACTCACAGGTTTGCTAAGCATCAAGCATGTTTTAAAGCGTGCCAAAATTGCTCGTTAGCGACTATTTCGCCTTCTTCATCAAGTGGTGGGTAAGGTAGGTTTTTTAATCTACATTGTTTTGCAATTACTGGGTGATAGCCTTCAAAATACATAGGGTGTTTAACCTCTTCACTTAGCATATCGCGCTTATATAGCCCTGCCTTTTCTCGTTGATGTTGTGCTTCAAATAAAATAAGTGCAGCCGCTACCGATACATTTAGGGATTGCACCATACCTTGCATAGGTATAATAATATTTTGATCTGCGTGCTTTAATGCTTGCTCAGAAATCCCCGTTTTTTCTTGGCCTACAATTATAGCCGTGGGTTTTGTGTAATCTATTTCTCTAAAATCTACTGCATCTTCGCTCAAGTGTGTTGCTAATATTTGTACATCTGGGTTGTGCATTCGCATCATTGTGGCAGCATCATCAATATTTTTATGAAGGTGTGTTTCTAGCCAGTTTTTACTGCCGCCAGAGGTATTATTGGTCAACCATTTTTGGTTTTCTGGCCATACCGCGTGTACATGATGACAACCTACTGCATCAGCACTTCTTACAATAGCTGACAGATTATGATGTTTGTGTACGTCTTCTAGACAGACCGTTAAGTCTGTTTGGCGACGAGATAGTACGTCTTTTATTCGTTGGTAGCGATTTTGCTGCATGGTGATCCTCTTTTTTGATAATTATACGTAATTTTATCTATTAAGGCATTACTGTGCGGCTAATTGGATTTTGCAATGAAATAAGGGTTTCGGTTGATTGAATTGCTTCTATCGCTTGTATTTTATTAATCAATACATCTTGTAAGTGGTCTATAGATTTAGCCATAACTTTGATAAAAATGCTGTAGTTACCCGTGGTGTAATACGCTTCAACTACTTCTTCTAGTGCTTCTAGTTTAATTAGTGTTTCTGGGTAGTCGCGTGCATTATTTAAGTTAATACCAATAAAGCAACATACATCGTAACCAAGTTGCTTTGTACTAATGCTTAATTGGGTGCCGGTGATAATACCTGCTTGTTTCATTTTCTCCACACGCACGTGAATTGTGCCGGCACTTACAGCAAACCGTTTGGCTAATTCAGCGTAGGCTGTGCGGGCGTTGGCCATTAGAGCGTGAAGTATCTGTTTATCGAGATTATCGATTTGATAATTTTCCATTATTTTTGCTTACTTAAATTAGTGAATCTTCATTTTTATACCGTTTAAATTAATCGATTTTGCATATTAAAGCTATTTTTATTATTGGTTATTGAATTAAAAGTTTAAATCGTTACAGTAACTTCATTAAAGGCGCCCGCAAGGTGTTTTTTCATTAATAAGCAAGTAACAATAACTGGGAATGAGGCCATTTATTATGAGTTCACACTATGTGCAGCAACAGCAGCAAATAAGTAAAGTTAAGCAGTTTTTTTCACAGCAATTAGAGCAGCAACTCGGATTAGTTGAAGTTCAGGCTCCTATTTTGGCCAAAGTAGGTGATGGCACACAAGATAACTTGAGTGGTCACGAAAATGCAGTTGCTGTTAACGTAAAAGCAATTACCGATAGCAGCTATGAAGTTGTTCATTCGCTTGCTAAATGGAAACGTAAAACGCTCGCTACTTACGGCTTTTCTGCAGGTGAAGGTATTTATACGCAAATGAAAGCGTTGCGCCCAGATGAAGACTCATTAAGCCCAATACACTCTGTTTATGTTGATCAATGGGACTGGGAGAAGGTAATTTGCCAACGTACTGAGCGTACGCTTTCTACGTTACAAGAGACAGTTAAAGCCATTTACACTGGCATTAAGCAAACAGAACAGTTTGTAAGTGAAAGCTTTGGTATTGCGCCATTTTTACCCAGTGAAATTACCTTTATTCACAGTGAGCAGTTACGCAAAATGTACCCCGACTTTAGCGCAAAGCAACGCGAAAAAGCCATTGCACAAGAGTACGGTGCGGTATTTTTAATTGGTATTGGTGGTGTGTTAGGTGATGGCAAAATCCATGATGTACGCGCTCCAGATTACGATGATTGGTCTACCCAAACGGTTGACGGATACACAGGATTAAATGGCGATATTTTAGTGTGGAACCCCGTGTTAGAAGATGCCTTTGAAATATCATCTATGGGTATTCGTGTAAGCCCCGATGTATTAAAAGCGCAATTGAGCATAACAGGCGATGAAGAACGTCTCGCTTTTGATTGGCATAAATCGTTATTAGAAGAGGCATTTCCACAAACAATTGGCGGCGGCATAGGGCAATCGCGCTTAGCAATGTTATTACTGCAAAAGCAGCATATTGGACAAGTGCAAGTAGGTGTATGGCCAAAGCAAACGCACGATACGGTAAGCGGCTTACTGTAAATTATAAAGGGCGCTAAATGCGCCCTAATGTGTTTTAAAGTTTATTTCTACTTTATTGTTTTGTAAGTTTATATTGCAAGGCGGGTAGTTGCGGGTAGTTTTTAATACTTTATCAAAAATATGGATCTCTACTCCTGAGTGTAATGATGTATTAACAACAAGGTTTGCATCGCTAAGTAGGTCGTGTAGTTCATGATCTAGGCTAGATAACTTTTTTTCTAGCAGCTCTGCTTGTTGGCAGTAATGCTGCTGTGTTGCGCCAATTTTTTTAATGAGCAGATTTTTCTTTTCTATATCTTTTACTTTATCTGCTTTTTCTAGTGCTGCTTGAAGGGTATCAAGCTGCTCATCTGTTTTTGCTAAGTCTTTAAAGCAGTTATCTGTGTCGGCCGTTATTTCAGCACCTGATGCGGCTAAATTAATTGCCATTTTAGCACCTGATTCATTACCTATTTCGCCAGCTATTAATACAGTTGCATCGAGAATCTCTCCACCAAAAATTTTCCCTTTGGGTAACTCTGTTTGGCCAACTTGTAATAAGTGTTTTGCTTTAATAGTACAATGGCTGGCTTGGCGGTCTATAAAAATGTTTTTGCCTTGAATATAGCAATATTGTGCATGAGAAACATGAACATCTCCGTCACTTTTTATAGTGCACGATAGTGTTTTATCTTCGAGCTTTTGATGGCCAATAATACCTTGTTTTACAGTGATGTTTCCGCCGGCCGATAATTCGCCAGATTCAACTGTGCCAAAAACCGTAATGTCGCCTTTAGCCGTTACGCGCATACCTGGATCAATGTTTTTAGACACAATAACACTGCCTTCAAAATCAATATGGCCGCTCTTAACATCTACATCAGAAATGGTAAAAATATCATCAACTCGCATACCGTTAGGTATTTCTACCGGAACACCCGCCGTTGTAGAAACAAGCTCAAGCGGATTTGTTTTTGATATTTCGGCGCCTTCGCCTGCTACTAACTTTTTATTTTCGCCAGGTTTAGCGGGGAGTATGTCACCTACTACAGTGAACCCTTCTTTACCGGGGGTAGCAGGTTGTTGGCGAATCAGAACAGTACCAGGCTCTACGCTCGCAAGCTTACCAAAGTCGCGCATATCTACACTGCCATCTTCCATCATCTTAGGTGTTTTTAGGCGATCTTTGAGGGTTTCTACCATAGCGACAAATTTTGTTGCAGTGCCCTCAGCTGGCAAACGGCCCTTGGCTAGAATCCCTTTTGCTACGGTTCCAGGGGGTAAGTTAAATTGTTTATCTAAAAGCTGCTCTAAAAAAGCTTGTTTGTAGCCACGTACAACCCCTGCTTTTATGAGTTGTTTTTTACCCTCTTCTAACGAAAGTACCTTACCACCATAGGCTAAAGTAAGCTCGCCTATGGCTTGCATTTTATCTTCACTTAACGTTACCACAAGCGATGCATCGTGTTTACTTGCTACAACCAAGGTTGGCTCATTATTTTGCGCTTTAAAAAAATTATCAATAGCCTCGTGGTCAATTTTGCATTCGCAAAACGTCGACTTCTCAAGTGCATCAATTATAAAAGCGGCGCTAGGTGGAGCGTGTTTACTTACATCAAGTAATACGTTCCCGTTATTGGCAAGCTTAAACACTAGTTAATCCTTTTCTACTACTAAAGTTAAGATTGATTTTATTGCATGATTACAGAGTGCTAGATATTTTCATGTGAGTCAAGAAAGGGAGATAAACAAAGCTGAGCTGAAGAAAATAGAGCTATAAAGGGGGTTTATAGCTCTGTATTTGTTAGTTAGTTGAAGGAAGTTCCATAATGCCATCAATTTCAACTTGTGCGCCTTTTGGAAGCGCACGTACACCTAGTGCTGCACGTGCAGGATAAGGCTGCTTGAAATATTGGCTCATTACTTCATTCACAGTGGCAAAGTTAGATAAGTCTGTTAGGTAGATATTAATTTTAACAAGATCTTGGATTTTGCCGCCTGCTTCTTCGCACACCGCTGTAATGTTTTTAAATACTTGATGTGTTTGTTCGCTAAAGTCTTCTGAAACCATTTCCATTGTTTCTGGGACAAGTGGAATTTGTCCAGATAAATAAACGGCAGTACCTACTTTAACCGCTTGGCTATAAGTGCCGATAGCAGCAGGTGCTTTTTCGGTAGAAATAAATGCTTTATTCATGAGTTTCCTATTTTACTTTTTACGATAGACTCTTTGCACATCAGACATCACGCGAATGCGGCGCATAATATTAGCAACATGGACGCGGTTTTTAACGGTAACGCCCAAGTCTATCACATATAAATTACTTTCTTTTTCGTCGGTCGTGATCTCAACAATGTTGGCTTGGGTTGTAGCAACAACATTTGTGAGTTTAGCCAAAGCCCCTTGGTGGTTA
This sequence comes from Pseudoalteromonas sp. P1-7a, assembly GCF_001401855.1. NCBI lineage: Bacteria > Pseudomonadati > Pseudomonadota > Gammaproteobacteria > Alteromonadales > Pseudoalteromonadaceae > Pseudoalteromonas > Pseudoalteromonas sp. P1-7a. Next base: position 7,429 of record NZ_LKDU01000051.1, read on the forward strand.
ATTATTTCCACTCGTAGCGCAGCTATATATTCTTTTTCTGGATTGTCATCCCATTTTACAACTAGGTATTTTGAGCGTTCGTTTTCCCAGCCGCGAATATTTTTACATTCTTGGCGATGAACCGTAAGCCCTTTACCTTGGCTAATATGCGCAGTGATGGCATCCCCAGGTACAGGTCGGCAACACTTAGAATAATTAACCAACATGCCTTCGGTACCAATAATGGTTGCTTTGGCTTGTTTGCTAATATCTGACAAGTCGTCGCTTTCTTCTTGTAATAAGCGTTTAGCGATTAATACGCTCATTAAGTTACCTGCGCCTATTTCTACCAGTAATTCTAATACTGTAGATAGTTCGTGCTCTTCGAGTACGCGGGCTATGTTTTCATCGGCGATGCTGTCGAGCTTATTTTCACCCAAGGCAGAATCGAGTAAGCGGCGGCCTAATAACAATGCTTCTTCTTGGTGTTGGCTCTTAAGGTAGTTTCTTATCCCTAAACGGGCTTTACCTGTAACTATAAAGTTTAACCATGTTGCATTAGGGTGTGCTCCCGAGCTGGTTATAATTTCCACACTTTGCCCAGTATCTAAGGCTTTGCTTAGCGGGTAAGGTTTACGGTTTACTCTTGCCCCTACACAAGTATTACCTACATCAGTATGCACTGCGTAAGCAAAATCAACCGCGGTAGCGCCCATTGGTAGCTCTACAATGCGGCCATCGGGGGTAAATACGTATATTTCTTCTGGGAATAGCTCAGTTTTAACGTTCTCGACAAATTCGAATGATGAGCCGGCACTTTGTTGAAGCTCTAGCAAGCTTTGCATCCATTGGCGAGCACGTTGCTGCGCGGTATTACCTGCACCATCACCGGCTTTTTTATACATCCAGTGCGCAGCAACCCCTTTATCGGCCATATGATCCATATCGTGGGTACGTACTTGGATCTCTACCGGAATACCGTGTGGGCCCACTAATGAGGTATGCAAAGACTGATAACCATTTGTTTTAGGTACGGCAATATAATCTTTAAAGCGCGTTTCGATAGGTTTATACAGGTTATGTGCAACACCTAACACGCGATAGCAGGTATCCATTGCATCTACGTTTATTCTAAAGGCGTAAATATCCATTACCTCATTAAAAAGCAGCTCTTTATTCAGCATTTTTTTATAAATGCTATAAAGGTGTTTTTCGCGCCCAGAAACCGTAGCTTTAATTCCCGATTCTTCAAGGCGTGCTTCTATTTCGGTTTGAATGTTAGAAATAACTTCTTTGCGATTGCCTCGCGCTTTTGCCACTTCAGATTTAAGTGCGCGATGGCGCATAGGGTATAAAGCCTGAAAACCTAAATCTTCTAGCTCATTTTTAATATCGTGAATACCTAAACGGTTTGCAATAGGTGCGTAAATTTCAAGTGTTTCACGGGCAATACGACGGCGCTTATCAGGGCGCAGAGCCCCTAATGTACGCATATTGTGAGTACGATCGGCCAGTTTAATTAAAATAACCCGAATGTCTTGGGTCATAGCCATGATCATCTTTCGGTAGTTTTCAGCTTGGAATTCTTTTTTGTCTTTAAAGCTGAGCTTATCGAGCTTACTTACTCCTTCAACAAGTTCGGCAACCGTATCACCAAATATTTCGGCTAAGTCTTGCTGGCTAAAGTCGGTATCTTCAATAACGTCATGCATTAACGCGGCCATAAGTGTTTCATGGTCAAGGTGCATGCCAGCAAGAATTTGGGTTACTTCAACAGGGTGAGTAATGTACGGCTCGCCGCTTGAGCGAGTTTGCCCCTCGTGAGCCTCTCGGGCTACCACGTAGGCTTTTTGCACTAGCTCTACTTCAGCAGCAGGCAAGTATTCAGATATTTTCTTTTTAAGACCTTCAAAAAGATACATTCACACTCCAATGTTCTTGTGAAGCAATAAGTAACGGTAAGTAATAGAATATACGATGAAAAGAGGGGATTGCCAACGGCTAGAGTAGAAATACTGAGCCGTTGACTAAATCAAACCGGGTGGTTGATTATTGATTACCGCCAACAATAGCAGCAACCGCAGCTAATTCAGCTGCTTCTTGGTGTTGTTGTTCTTCACGGTCAATAACGTCCATTGATGAACTGTCAACTAAACCTTTTTCGATTTCACGCAGAGCGATAACGGTTGGTTTGTCATTTTCAGCGTCTACTAGTGGGTCTTTACCACCAACAGCAATTTGGCGGGCACGACGAGCCGCAACTAAAATTAAGTCAAAACGATTACCAATTGCATCTACTGCATCTTCAACTGTTACGCGAGCCATCTCAGCACTCCAAAATAATTTAAAAGCAAAGGCGTAGTTTACTGCAAGCAGCTTGTTTCGCCAATAGCCAGTGGTTAATTTTTACCAGTTTTCCCTGTAAAGGGCATAAATGGCTTATTTAAGTAAGTTTGTAATTAAATCGTGATGACGACTAGCTTGGGCTTTTAGCGTTAAGCGCTGCGCTAACACGATCGTTTCAATATTGCTAAGGGCGGTTTCAAAATCATCGTTAACCACAACATAATCATATTCATTGTAGTGCGATGTTTCTGATTGCGCTTTGGCCATACGCCCTGCGATGACTTCGGCAGAATCTTGGCCTCGGTTATTTAAGCGCTGTTCAAGCTCTGCTTTAGAAGGGGGCAATATAAAAATTGTTTGTACGCTTGGCATAATTTCGCGCACTTGCTGCGCACCTTGCCAGTCAATATCTAAAAATACATCAATACCTGCATTTAACTGCGACTCAATAGCCTGCTTTGAAGTACCGTAGTAATTATCAAATACTTGCGCCCATTCAAAAAAATCATCTTTGGCAATTAATGATTTAAATTCATCCGCACTTACAAAGTGATAATGCACCGCATTTTCTTCACCGGGACGAGGGCTTCGAGTGGTATGCGATACCGATACTTTCATATCTGCATGTTTTTTTAATAACGCCGTGATTAAGCTAGATTTACCCGCGCCAGAAGGCGCCGATAGAATAAATAAGTTTCCGCGAGTTTGAGCCATGTTTTTCTCTACTTAAAATAAACAGGCTTGGACTAAATCAATAATCCAAGCCTTTAATTACGCTATTGTACTTTATTTAGCTAATTGTGCTCAAGTAAGTAGCACACAAGTACGATTACTCTATATTTTGAATTTGCTCTCTCATCTGCTCAATAAGCACTTTTAGCTCCACGGCCGCATTAGTAATGTCACTATTAATAGACTTAGAGGCTAGGGTGTTTGCTTCGCGGTTAAACTCTTGCATCATAAAATCTAAACGGCGGCCACATGCACCACCTTTATTAAGAATTTTTTTAGTTTCTTTAACGTGCGATTTTAAGCGGTCTAGTTCTTCGGCAACATCTTGCTTTTGCGCTAGGTAAATAAGTTCTTGCTCTAGACGAGATTCGTCAATATCAGTTTTTAAGTCTTCAAGCTTTTGATTAAGCTTTTCACGCTGCCACTTTGCTATTTCTGGTAAGTGACTTTCTACTACGGTAACTTGCTCAAGTATGGCATTAAGGCGAGTGGCAATCATTTCTTCTAAATTTGCGCCTTCATCGCTACGGGCTGATTTAAAATCTTCAACTACTTGGTCAAAGCCCGCTATAAGTGCTTTATTTACAGTATCTAAATCGAGCTCTTGTGCTTCCATTACGCCAGGCCAGCGCAGTATATCAACAGGGTTAATATCACCATTGCTTTGTTGCTGCACCCATTTAGCACTATTTATTAGTTGCTCAGCAAGTGACTCATTAATTGATAGCTCACCCACGTGAGCAGGGTTTGCAACAAACTTTAAAAATACTTCAACTTTGCCGCGTTGCAAATTTTTACGTAAACGCTCACGAATTACCGGCTCCATACCACGAAATTGCTCTGGTGCGCGAATAAACGTTTCAAGGTAGCGCTGGTTTACTGAACGAATTTCCCAGGTGCCAGTGCCCCAATCGCCTTTAATTTCGCGACGCGCATAAGCAGTCATACTGTGGATCATGGATAAGTTCCTAAAATTTATTAATACAATATTGCGATGATTATACCGTAACACTGCTTAACCTCTAGAGAAAATTTATTACGCTGAATATTTTACAATCAGCATGGCATCTACCCGCACATGCACTTATAATGTCGCAAATTCAGAATTAAGGGGATCGTCAATGCGTCCAAGCGAAAGAACACCTAACCAAATTAGACCGGTATCATTTACCCGTAATTACACATTACACGCAGAAGGCTCAGTACTTGTTGAGTTTGGTAATACCAAAGTACTTTGTACTGCAACGGTTGAAGCAGGTGTGCCACGTTTTATGAAAGGTCAAGGTAAAGGTTGGATCAACGCTGAATATGGTATGTTACCGCGCTCAACACATACGCGTAATGCACGTGAAGCTTCGCGTGGTAAGCAAGGCGGTCGTACAATGGAAATTCAACGTTTAATCGCTCGTGCATTAAGAGCTGCAGTAGATTTAAAAGCGCTTGGCGAAAACACCATTACAATTGACTGTGACGTAATTCAAGCCGACGGCGGAACACGTACAGCTTCTATAAGCGGTGCCTGTGTTGCTTTAGTTGATGCACTTACCCACATGCGCGCTAAAGGGATGATCAACTCAAACCCACTTAAGCACATGATTGCTGCTATTTCGGTAGGTATTTATAAAGGCCAGCCAATTACTGATTTAGAATACCTTGAAGATTCTGAAGCCGAAACCGATATGAATGTAATTTTAACTGAAACAGGCAAAATTATTGAAGTGCAGGGTACCGCAGAGGGTGAACCATTCTCGTTCGACGAATTAGATGAGCTACTTACATTAGCTAAGCATTCGATTCGTGAAATCATCGACGTACAAAAACAAGCGTTAGCATAAGCGAGTACCCCAATGAAAGATTATCAAAAAGAGTTTATTGAATTTGCTTTAGAAAAGCAGGTTTTAAAATTTGGTGAATTTACCCTTAAATCAGGTCGTACAAGCCCATACTTTTTTAATGCTGGCCTTTTTAATACAGGACGTGATTTAGCACGTTTGGGTCGTTTTTATGCATCAGCCCTTGAAGACGCCGCAATAGAATACGACGTTTTATTTGGCCCAGCTTATAAAGGTATTCCTATTGCAACCACTACCGCAGTAGCGCTGGCAGATCACCATGATAAAGATGTACCTTATTGCTTTAACCGCAAAGAGAAAAAAGCACATGGTGAGGGTGGTACATTAGTAGGCTCTGCATTAACGGGCAAAATTATGCTGGTGGATGATGTGATCACCGCAGGTACTGCGATTCGTGAATCAATGGAAATCATTGCCGATAACGGCGCAGACCTAAGTGGTGTACTAATAGCACTCGATCGCCAAGAAAAAGGTAAAGCTGAGCTTTCAGCTATTCAAGAAGTTGAGCGCGACTTTAATACCAAAGTGATCTCTATTGTAAAATTAGCTGATCTTATTAGCTACCTTGAGAGCCAAGGTACAATGGACGAGCATTTAGCATCAGTTAAAGCATACCGAGATCAATACGGTATTGCTTAATTAAAAAAGCCTCGCAATTGCGGGGCTTTATTTTGACCACAAATCATAGAGCTAATAATGAAAGATGTATTTAAACCTAATGGCCTTGGTATAAAGCGCATATTTAAAGCGACCTATTGTTCGTACCTTGGTTTTAAAGCGGCCTTTATAGAAGAAGCGGCTTTTAGGCAAGAGTTGCTACTTAGCATTATTTTGCTACCCATTTCTTTTTGGCTAGCTACATCGGTATTACATTGGGCTTTGTTAGTAAGTACATTACTGATCATATTGATTGTAGAGCTACTTAATTCAGCAATAGAAGCGCTCACTGATCGCGTTAGCACTGAGCGCCATGTATTATCGGGGCGTGCAAAAGATATGGGATCTGCAGCGGTAACACTCTCATTAATGATCCTTACGATCGTGTGGGGCGCTAGTTTGTATTTAAAGTTATTTTAGTAAACCTACCGTATAAACCAATTAATACAGCTTAAATGTTAATAAATTGCTAGTTATGTTGTGTTTTTAGCGTATTTAGCTCAAATACGCAGCGAACAGTCATTTATTTCAAGTTTTCTTAAAAAAAGGGTTGATCTGTTTTTGGATCTCCCTATAATGCGACCCCACTGAGACGGCAGAGCGCAACGCATAGCGATGAACGAGCTAATCAGTGAGTCGAGTAAAACTTCATTTTAAAAACTTTAAAGTTTAACAAAATTAAGTGTTGACAAAAAAATAGGAAAGCGTAACATGCGCAGCCCTAGCGAGATAAAGCAACGCGCTTTAATCGCAA
>NZ_LKDU01000052.1:0-13689 GCF_001401855.1 Pseudoalteromonas sp. P1-7a
CACACGAGGCTCGAACTCGTGACCTCGACCTTGGCAAGGTCGCGCTCTACCAACTGAGCTAGTGCCGCTTTATAGTTAGTCAGTAATTTTACGCTTAAGCGCGACAAGGTCGCGTTTAACATTCTGGCAACTGAGCTAGTGCCACTTTATAACTTACTCAAACACACCAACCCCGCGGGGGTTATCGTCTTGAGCGGGGCAGGATTCTACAATAATCTAATGTGTTTGCAAGTGTTTTTTACAAATTAAAGAATTTTTCTCTATACACCTTTAATTCCATAATAGAATCTTTAATGTCATCAAGCGCAAGGTGTGACCCTTTTTTATTCACCTGTGCCAAAACTTCAGGCTTCCAACGTCGAGCAAGCTCTTTAATCGTGCTTACATCTAAATTTCGATAATGAAAAAAGTCTTCAAGCTCGCGCATGTATTTATTCATAAAGCGTCTGTCTTGGCCTATTGAGTTACCACACATAGGTGATTTACCCGCCGGCACCCACTGCTTTAAAAAATTAAGCGTTTGTTCAACCGCATAAGCCTCATCATATGTACTGGCTTTACAACGCGCTGTTAAACCAGATTTACCGTGCTGCGTAGTACACCATTCGTCCATGCCATCTAGCAGCTCATCACTTTGATGAATAGCTATAGTAGGACCTTCCGCGAGTATATTTAAATCGGCATCAGTTACCACTGTTGCAATTTCGAGTATTTTATCCGTGGCAGGCTCAAGCCCAGTCATTTCCAGATCAAGCCAAATTAAATTAGATTCATTAATAGTCATAGTAACCTTAAACAGTGCTTTTCTTTAGATCCAACGCATTTCGATATATCATATTAGCATCAACCGTCGAGCTAAAGCTTTTTTTATACCATTTTGGTTAATTAAGTAATCTATTTTGAGGTAGTAAAACCTTGTCGATAGCAAGGCAAAAATTTTGTTATTTAGTTGTTCTAAATGAGAAATTTTTTAACGTAGCTAGCGTCAGGTTTAGCTACTCAAAATGGTTAGGTATTGCCAACTGGTATTAACGCAAAGCCGACATTTAAACCAAGGTTATAGGCCAAAAGTGGCAAAACAGAAAAAATTAAGTAAAGGCCAATCTCGCAGGATCAAGGCTAATCATCAAAAGCGCTTAAATAATGCCGATACAAAATTGGCAAAAGGTGGCGCACAAGAATGGCAAACAGATAATCTGGGCGCAACCGAAAACGCCGTCGTGATCAGCCGTTTTGGCCAACACGCCGATGTAGAAACACAAGAAGGTGACGTACTACGCTGTAATATTCGCCGCACCGTTACAAACTTAGTGTGTGGTGACGAAGTACTATTTCGCCGCGCAAAAGTAAGTGAAGGCGACTTAGCGGGTGTTATTGAAGCAACACAAGAGCGTCGCTCGCAACTTACGCGTCCCGACTTTTACGATGGCGTAAAAGTAATCGCTGCAAATATTGACCAAATTTTAATGGTGTCGGCCGTATTACCAGAGTTTACGCCCAGTATTATCGACCGTTATTTGATTGCCTGTGAAGACATGGGCATAGAACCTATTTTAGTACTTAATAAAATCGACTTAATTGACGATGAAGGCTTAAACGAGATCCAAAAAATACTCGATATCTATCGAGGCCTTGGTTATCAAGTGCTGCTTGTAAGTAGTGTAACCGGCGAAGGTATAGAGGATTTAAAAAGTGTACTGGTAGATAAAAATAATATTTTTGTTGGGCAAAGCGGCGTGGGTAAATCAACCTTAGTTAACACGGTACTTCCTGATGCCGAAATATTAACCAAAGAAGTATCAGAAAACAGTGGCTTAGGGCAACATACCACCACTGTATCACGCTTACATCACCTTCCAAGTGGTGGTAACCTAATAGACTCACCAGGCATACGTGAGTTTGGTTTATGGCATTTAGAAGTAGAGCGTGTTACTTGGTGCTTTAAAGAATTTAGAGAGTTTATAGGTGGGTGTCGCTTTAGAGACTGTAAGCATTTAAACGACCCAGGCTGTATAATTCAACAAGCGGTAGCCGATGGCGATATCTCGCAAATGCGATTTGACAGCTACCACCGTATTTTAGAAACAATGGCCGACGGCCGTGCTGGTGCACGTGCACCTCGCGTTTAATTTAGGAAACAATCTGTGAGTTTAGACAAATTTAAAATTGCAATGCAGTATGCAATGCCAAAGCACTTTATTTCACGCGTAGTAGGTAAATTAGCAGCAGCAAAAGCCGGTGCTTTAACTACGACGCTCATTAAACTTTTTATTAAGCAATATAAAGTAGACATGAATGAAGCCTTGCATGAAGACCCAGGATACTACAAAACGTTTAATGAATTTTTTACCCGCCCATTAAAAGAGGGTGTGCGTCCAATGGCGCAAGGCGAGAACGTCATTACGCACCCTGTAGATGGTGCTATTAGCCAACTAGGCGACATTGTTGATGGCCAGTTAATACAAGCAAAAGGTCACGACTACAGCCTACAAGCACTCTTAGGTGGTTCTGAAGATGATACAACGCCATTTTTAGGCGGCAAATTTGCAACTATTTACCTAGCGCCAAAAGACTATCACCGTATACATATGCCAATAGACGGCACACTAAGTAAGATGATTTATGTACCGGGCGACTTATTTTCGGTAAACCCGCTTACAGCACGGAATGTCCCTAATTTATTTGCGCGTAACGAGCGTGTAGTCGCTATTTTTGAAACCGAAATTGGCCCTCTTGCAATGGTACTTGTAGGCGCAACCATTGTAGCCAGCATTGAAACTGTTTGGGCAGGCACAGTAACGCCACCAGCCGGTAGCGATGTGTTTAGCTGGAACTACCCAACTCAAGGTGAAAACGCCATCACCCTTAAAAAAGGGGAAGAAATGGGCCGCTTTAAACTAGGTTCAACAGTGGTACTTGCATGGGGTGCTGACAAAGCAGATATTTTAGACGACCAGCTACCTGAAACAGTAACGCGTTTAAACACTGCATTTGCAACAATTAAAGAAAGTGAAGAGCTATAAGTTGTCAGTTGTCAGTTGTCAGTTGTCAGTTGTCAGTTGTCAGTTAAAGATTAGAAAGCACCGCGTTTATTACAAACGCGGTGCTTTTTTATTGGTAGACGTAAAGCTTGCTCACGTTAAAAATACAAAGCGTAGATAGATTTTATATCAACGCGCCTGCAAGCAAGGCGTTTACAACTTTATCCTCTAAAGCGCAGCGCCTCTTAACCTTTCAGTGAATAAATAGCTTAATATTTTGCACAAAGAGAAGTGAAAGAGGAATAAATGAGAAAACTTAAAACAAATACTTATTTTAAGCTTATCTTTTCCTCTAAAACGCAGCGCCTCTTAACCTCTTTGTGAATTAATTCTTAAAAAAAGAGTGCAAAGCTAGTAGCAGCGAGTTTACCTCGCGTCGGATATTTTGCATTAATAAATGTACACAGCATAAATTCCAAATGCGCATGCAAGGCGCCTACAGATTAACTAAACCACAATGCTAATTTTAGCTGTAGACGTAGAGCTTGCTCACGTTAGAAGCGCAGCTTCTCATGGCTTCCCTCGCGAATTACCTCATACTTTATCCACCGCACTCTTTGCAGTTGGAATCTTTAACTACTTTAAAATGCTGTTGCTTTAAGCTCAGCGCATCGAAGGTAATAAACACACTACCTACAACATGCCCTAACAGCATATTAAGTGTCAGTTGTGCCTGCATAGAGCCAACAACTCCCAATAACGGGCTTATTACACCCGCATTACTACAATTTACAGCGGGCGTGGCGTCACTTTTTGCAAAAACGCAACCATAACATGGGCTATTGTTTTGCCTAAAATCAAAGCCCATAAGTTGCCCACTACTTGCAATTGCAGCGCCTGTAATTAAAGGCAGCTTATGAGTAAAGCAATAATGGTTAACACTGTAACGTGTGGCAAAATTATCAGAGCAATCAAGGACAATGTCGGCATTATTTAAAAGCCCAGCTGCGTTGTTATTATCGAGTTTTTGACAATGCGTCACTATATCTATTTGATTATTCAAACTCGCTAATACTTTGCCAGCGGCCGCGACCTTGCTTTGCCCTAAATGATTTATTTTATAAAGCACTTGGCGCTGCAAGTTAGATAGCTCAACGCCATCATCGTCTATTAAAATAAGCGTACCAATACCTGCTGCGGCTAAATACAAAAGCGCAGGGCTACCTAACCCGCCCGCACCGACTACAGCAACAGTTGCAGCTTTGAGTGCTAACTGCCCTTCTAGCCCCACTTCTTTTAACAATAAGTGACGGCTGTAACGCAGGGTTTCTTTATCGCTGAGCTTATCCATTTGACTGGATTATAGCACTTTGTAGTGCGCTAATAGCTGCAATATAATCATCCGATTCAGTAATCGCTCTTACCACAGCAACACTGCCTACACCTGTTTGTGCAACTTCGCTTGCGCGGGTTAAATCTATGCCGCCAATGGCAACGGTTGGGTAGCTTTGCATTAATGGCACACACTTTTTAAGTTTATCAAGCCCTTGTATTTGGCCGCTCATATCTTTGGTGGTGGTTGGATAAATAGCACCAAACGCCATATAACTTGGTCGGTAGTTGTGCGCACGTAGCATTTCGTAAAAGCCGTGGGTAGAAAGCCCAAGTCTTAATCCCGCCTCTTTAATCGCTGCTAAATTAGCGGTTTCTAAATCTTCTTGGCCTAAGTGTACGCCGTAGGCACCGTGCTTAATTGCCAACTGCCAGTAGTCGTTTATAAATACGTGAGCGTTATATTTTTTACCCAGCTCTACGGCCTGCTTAATGAGTTCATCAAGCTCAAGGTCGGTTTTATTTTTAACGCGCAGCTGCGCCGTAGTAATACCTTGTTGCAAACATTTATCTAACCAATCTAGGCTATCGACTACAGCATATAAGCCTAACTTTTTACTTTCACAAGGTGCAAAATCAGCCGCCATATTAAATTCAAGTGGCACATCAAAATCTAGTTCATCACCAAGCCAGCTGCCAGGCTCTATTACTTGCGGAAAATCATCTAAATTTGTAGGAAAAGCGGTATGCGCAACCGGGCCTATTCCTTCGCCGTACCTAACCGATTGCTTTAAGCCTTGGTTTATATAGGCTTTAGCTAAAATAAAGGCATCTTTTAGTGGGTAGCCTTTTGCTAAACACGCGGCAATAACCGAGGCCATACTGCAACCTGTACCATGACTATGAGGGCTTTGAATTTTTTTATTACCGAGCCAATACTCTTCGCCGTTTTGTGTGCAGTAATCGATACAATAACCTGTTGGATAATCCCAGTGCCCGCCCTTAATCACAACCGCTTTTGCGCCCCAGCTTAATAGCTTTTTAGCAGCGTCTTTCACTGCACTTGGGCCAATTAAATACACCCCTGTTAATAATTGCGTTTCGTGCGTGTTAGGTGTTATTACATCCACCAGCGGCATTAAGCATTCTTTAATGGCACTCACGGTATCTTCTTCTGTTAATACATCACCGCTTGAGGCAATAGCAACCGGGTCATAAACAATTACTGGCGGTACAGGCCATTTAGCTTTGTAATGCGCTATATGCTCGCTTATTAATTGAATTTGCTGCACATTAGCCAGCATGCCAATTTTAATCACTTTGGCTTTCATATCGCTTTCGAGTGCTAGTAATTGCGATTCAATAATATCGGTAGATACCGCATTAATCGCCTCCACACCTAAGCTATTTTGTGCCGTAAGCGCGGTAATTGCAGTACATCCATGCACGCCAAAGCTTTGCATTGCTTTTATATCCGCTTGAATGCCTGCACCGCCGCCAGAGTCGGAGCCGGCAATTGTCCACACTAAATTATTCATACTCTTTATTTCCTTACTGCTGATGCCAAAACGGCATACCCATTGTTGGGGTTGAGGGGGCTGCTAAGTCTTTTTCAGGCATTGCTTTGGCATTATACGCAAAGCGCCCTGCTTCTACCGCAGCTTTAAATGCACGACTCATCGTAACTGGACAGCCAGCCCCTGCTATTGCTGAATTTAATAAAACCGCATCATACCCTAATTCAAGTGCTTGGCAGGCATGCGAAGGCAAACCCAGCCCTGCATCCACAATTAATGTGGTGTTTGGTAAGCGCTCACGAATTGTTTTTAAATTATAACTATTTAAAAGCCCTTTGCCGGTGCCAATAGGTGCGCCCCAAGGCATAAGTACTTCACACCCTAGCTCATTTAAACGCTGGCAAAGCACTAAATCGTCAGTGCAGTAAGGCAATACTTTAAAGTCATCATTAACTAATAATTTAGTGGCTTCTAACAAGGCGAATGGGTCAGGTTGTAAGTTGTAGTCATCACCTATTAGTTCAAGCTTAATCCAATCGGTTGCAAATACTTCGCGGCACATTTTAGCAAGTGTTACAGCTTCTTTTACACTGTGACACCCTGCTGTATTTGGCAGTATTTTAAGGCCCGTGTTTTTAATAAGCTGCCAAAAATCATCCCCCGCGGCCACGCTTTGCTGGCGCCTTAATGACACCGTTACTATTTGCGCACCAGAGGCTTTTATAGACTCTTCCATCACCGCTGGCGATGGATAAAGCGCCGAGCCTATTAACAAACGGCTATTTAGTTGCTCGCCATAAATAGTTAAGCAATCGTTACCTTGAACCATGCTACCCACCTTGTATAGGGGATAACAATTCAATGCTATCCCCTTCGTTAATTGTGGTGCTTGCATGCAAACTTTGTGGAATAAATTCGCCATTCACCGCCACAGCAAATGGAGGCTTTGCACCAAAATGTTGTAATACATTAACAAGTACTGCACTTTCAACAGTAAGCAGCTCACCATTAATTGTTATAGTCATTTATTACTCACTCTATTTTTGATAACGCATCTTTCACTAAAGCGGGCCCCAACATATAGCCATGACGATATAACCCGTTAATGCTAATTACGTTTCCTTCTTTTAAAACTTCTGGTCGGTTGCTTTTAAATGCAGGGCGTAACCCGCTTTGAATATTGAGTAATCGAGCCTCAGCAAACCCACTGTGCACAGTATAAGCGGCCGAAAGTAGCTCAAGCGTGGAGCGCACCGTGGCAGGCCCGCTATCATCAGACTCAATTTCGGTTGCACCAATTACATACTCATTATTGGGTTTTGGTGCGATATAAATTGGATAGCGTGGGTGCATTAAACGCACAGGCCGCGTTAAGTTAACCTCTGGCGCATGTAATCTGGCTACTTCTCCGCGCACTCCTCTAAGTGGCTTATCGGCTTTAGCACCTAAACCACGGCAATCAATAATGTAATCAAACGGGCGGTTATTCACCTCGCCATTTTGAATGCTAACGCGTTGGTTAAACACAAACTTAACCTTACGTTTATTAAGCATGGTAAAGCTTGCTTTATAAAAAGCCTGATTATCAATCTGCCCTTCGCAGGGTAAAAACACCCCTTGGTTAAAACGATTAGCTAATTCGGGCTCTAACTGTGTTATTTGCTGAGCATTTAACGCCTGCGCGCTATGCCCTGCTATAGGCTTAATACGCTGGCTAAAGCTTTGTAAGTCACCTTTATCTTGCTGGTGCGCCACAACCAGCGTGCCTTTTTGCTGATAAAAAACCTCACCTTCAAGCTCGCTCACTATTTCTGGCCAGCGCTTGAGTGAATTTAGCCCCATGATCGCCAAATCCGTTTCACACAATACCGACTCTGCAAGGGGTGCTAACATCGCAGCTGCCACTTTACCGGCACTATTTTGAGTATGCTCATCAGTGGCTTCAAAAACAGTAACATGGTGCGACTTACTAAGCTCAAGGGCTGCTAAGCGCCCTGCTAAACCAAAGCCTACAACGGCAATGTTGTAAAACATAAACACTCCTACATGAAGCTCAAAGCCGCAGCTGTCAGTAAAGTAACTATTGCCTCTATGCTAGTTACTTTATTGTTGATATCTGACAGCTGAAAACCGCGCTACAGCGCTTTATGGTAAATTTCTGAGCCCGACTGCTTAAACTCTTCCGACTTCGCTTTCATTTGCGCTTCTACATCAACCATTTTGATCTCAATTGCATCACCAACATTGTTAGGATCGATCCCGCGTGATTCGAGATCTTTGGCGTAATCACGTACCTCTTGGGTAATTTTCATTGAGCAAAATTTAGGGCCACACATAGAGCAAAAGTGCGCTACTTTGCCAGACTCTTGCGGCAGGGTTTCGTCGTGATATTCACGGGCACGTTCTGGGTCTAGGCCAATATTAAATTGGTCGTGCCATCTAAATTCAAAGCGCGCTTTTGATAATGCATTATCGCGCTCTTGCGCGCCGGGGTGGCCTTTGGCTAAGTCGGCCGCATGTGCTGCAATTTTGTAGGTAATTAGGCCCTCTTTTACATCTTCTTTATTGGGCAAACCTAAATGCTCTTTTGGTGTTACATAACACAGCATTGCACAGCCGTACCACGCTATTTGTGCAGCGCCTATACCCGATGTTATATGGTCGTACCCTGGTGCTATATCGGTCGTTAATGGGCCTAAGGTGTAAAAAGGGGCTTCGTCGCAATGTTTTAATTGCTCATCCATATTGGCTTTAATCATGTGCATTGGCACATGGCCTGGGCCTTCAATAAATACTTGTACATCGTGTTTCCACGCAATTTTTGTAAGCTCCCCTAACGTACGTAGCTCGCTAAATTGCGCCTCGTCGTTGGCATCAGCAATCGAACCTGGACGAAGGCCATCACCGAGTGAAAAACACACATCGTATTGTTTTAAAATTTCGCATATATCTTCAAAGTGCGTATATAAAAAGTTTTCTTTATGGTGTGCTAAACACCACTTAGCCATAATTGAGCCACCGCGCGATACAATACCGGTTACTCGCTTTGCCGTCATTGGCACATAACGCAGCAATACTCCGGCATGAATAGTAAAGTAATCAACACCCTGTTCGGCTTGTTCAATTAGGGTATCGCGAAAGATCTCCCACGTTAAATCCTCTGCCACACCGTTTACTTTTTCAAGCGCTTGATAAATGGGTACTGTGCCAATGGGCACTGGCGAATTACGTACAACCCATTCACGCGTTTCGTGAATATAGCGCCCTGTTGATAAGTCCATTACGGTATCGGCACCCCAACGGGTAGACCACACCATTTTTTCTACTTCTTCTTCGATTGATGAGCTTACCGACGAATTACCTATGTTAGCGTTAACTTTAACTAAAAAGTTACGCCCCACTATCATGGGCTCGGTTTCTGGGTGGTTAATATTGTTTGGTAAAATAGCACGACCACGGGCTATTTCGTCACGTACAAACTCAGGGGTAATAAAATCAGGAATACTCGCCCCAAACGACTCACCTTTGTGTTGGGCTGCTAGTAGCTCTTCTCTAATTTTTGCTCGGCCCATGTTTTCGCGTATGGCTACGTATTCCATTTCTGGAGTTATAATGCCTTGGCGAGCATAATGCATTTGGGTTACGTTTTTACCCGCCTTACCACGGCGAATTTTAGGTAAATGTTCAAAACGAATATGGTCCAAACCATCATCGGCCATACGCTGCTGTGCAAATTGCGAAGTAACCGACTCGAGTACTTCAGTGTCGTTGCGATCTTTTATCCACTGCTCACGAAATTTTGGTAGCCCTTTGCGTACGTCTAACTCAAAGTTAGGGTCGGTATATGGGCCTGATGTATCGTAAACACGTAGTGGCTCGTTTGGCTCATACACAGGGTTTTGCTCATCGCCACCAATAAACGTGTCGCTTAATGTAATTTCGCGCATACCCACACGCACACCGCTTTGGCTGCCCTCAACATATACTTTTTGCGAACTTGGAAATGGCTGACCCGTTAAATTATAAATATAGTCAGACGCAGCTGCGCGCGTTTCTCGACGTGTAGACTTATTTGTAGTGTTTGACATGACTTACCTCATTGCTAAAGGGTTGTCTTGTCAGATATTCCGTAAGGAATAGAGAAAGATCGTAAAGCAGTGTTTATGCTGCTTTGCGGCCTAAAATGGCTAGTTATTTTGTTGTGCGCATAAAAAAAGACGCACAAGCGTCCCATTTTAGGCAGCTTGTTCCCTACGCAGGTTTTAACCTGATCAGGTTCACGGATCCCGCTTTCGCGATCTCAGCCTTAACGAGTTAAGGCACTCCGACAAGTAAAATATATAAAATTTGTTCGTTGATTTACCATTGTTTTTTAGCAAATCTACGCTGAGTGTACGCCAGTTAAAAATTGCCTGCAAGAGGCAACCTCAAATACTCATATCACTACTTTGCAATAAACAAAAAAGTTTTATTACCTTGCATAACCAACTGTGAGCCTTGCATGGTAAGTGTTGCCCCCTCTCTGAGCGCTTGTAAAAACTGCTGTTCTAGCGCATCAACATCTGCCCCGCACGACTTACGTGTCATACCTAGTTTATTAACGCTAATGTTGCTGTCTTCAAGCTCGCCTTCACCAAAAAACTTATTACATCCTGCAAACCCGTTTACTTGCAACGCTTCAATAAAGCTTATTGACGCTCTGTAAGAGGCCGGCACAGCCAACCCATCAACCTTTGATAGTTGCCATTGTGTGTACTTTAGCTGCTCAGTGGTCACCGTCCCTGTGGCTGTACAACCAATACATAAACCGATCAAAAGTATCGGTAGTGCTGCTAATTTCATGCTATTACTAACTAAATATTTAATTACAGTAATAGTAACAATTTTTATGCGGTTTATCCGTTAAAAATGCATGTTTTAAATGTAAATTTTTGTTCTATGGTAGTTTAAAAGTTAAACAGCTTAATTTAGATCACAATTTTTAAATAAGTTATCCATTTCGGGTGGTAAAAAAGGGCGGCCTTTTTCGTTAACCGATGTGCCAATTACTCTAGCTTGAAGCATTATTTTTTCATCGCTTTTGCGAACGATTGCCTGCTTAAACGCAAACTTTAACCGGCTTATACGTTCAGGCTCTACCGACACATAAAATTCATCTTCAGGCACCAGTGAATGCTTGTAATCAACCTCACTGCGTATCACTACTAGGTTAACCTTTTGCTTGGCAAGCAATGCAAAATCGACCCCATTCGCAAATAAAAACTCATGGCGGGCATGCTCTAAATAATTAAAGTACACACTGTTATTTACAATACCTTGCAAGTCACATTCGTAATGGCGCACTTTAAAATCAACTTTAAAGGTCATATTAGTAATCCTGATTATTTAACGTATAATCGCTGCGTTATAACACAAGTATTAAAATAATTGCTACCATACAAGTCCCTAAAATGGAGTTAAGTAACCTAATGAACTTACGTTTGTCTTTAATTACTGCGGCGTTGTTACCGCTAATTAGTACACCACTTATAGCAAACGCTGATGACAGCGACCTAGAACGAATTGTTGTTACCGGCGACTTTCAACGTGAAAGCATTCAAACATTAAGCGCGAGTGCGAGCCTATTTAGCGAATCTGAAATTAATCAACGCGGTGCAAGTTTCTTAGACGAAATGCTAGGTAGTACAGCCAACGTAAACTTTACTTCAGGTGCCTCTCGTGGTCGTTATATTCAAATTCGTGGTGTGGGACTTCGCTCACAATTTGTAGACCCAATTAACCCATCGGTTGGCTTGGTCATCGACGGCATAAATTACTCGGGTTTAGGTGGCAGCTCTTTATTATTTGATATTGACCACGTAGAAATTTACCGCGGCCCACAAGGCACTCGCTTTGGCGCAGACGGTATGGCCGGTATGATCCAAATGGAATCAGCACAAGCCACTGCCGATCCTAGTTTAAAATTGCAAGTGGGTATGGGCACTTACAACTCACGCGAAGCAGGCCTTGCGGCAAGTACTGGCTTAACCGATGATACAAGCGCACGTGTAAGCTACTTTCGCAGAAAATCAGATGGCTACGTCGATAACTTATATTTAAACGACGAAACCCAGCAACAAGATGAACAAGTAGCCCGTTTTAAATTAAACAGCCAACTTACTGAACATTTAAACACTGAGTTAAACCTACACTACATAGACATAAACAACGGCTACGATGCGTTCACGCTTGATAACAGCCGTAATAGCGTAGCCGACGAGCCAGGCCAGGATAACCAACAAAGCTACGCCATTGGTATTAACAATACTTACACAGGCTTTGATGCTTTTGACGTAAGCTTAAACCTTTCAGCCATTGATACTGAGCTACTTTACAGCTTTGACGAAGACTGGGTATGTAACGATGCAAGCGAGCCACAATTATGTGCAGCAGGCTTGCACCCTTGGGGTTATAGCTCTACCGATGTATACACGCGTGATCGTGACGATCAATCAGCTAATTTACAACTAAATTCTAAAACAGGTAACTGGGTTGCCGGTGTTTACTATCAAAACCGCGATGTAGATTTAGAGCGCGAATACACATGGCTTGCAAACCCATTTGCTTCAACTTATGAAACTAGTAACGTAGCTGTTTACGGCCAAGTAGCCACACCTATCGGCCCTAAAACCACGCTCATTACCGGTTTACGCGTAGAGCAATACCAAGGGGATTACACCGACAGTAACGGCTTTATTGAAGAGACAGACGACGTAATGGTAGGCGGTAAACTAGCACTTGAATACCAAGTGATTGATCGTACTATGATCTACGCAAGCATTACTCGTGGTTATAAAGCTGGCGGTATTAATTCAGAAGCATTAGCAAAAGCTAAAGATGAAGGCTTAAACCTAGATGCTGATTTTTTCCAGCAGCATACAAGCTTTGACCCAGAATACCTTTGGAGCGGCGAATTTGGCGTTAAGGGCTCATCCCTTGATGACAAATTTACCCTGCGTTTAGCCGCATTTTATATGCACCGCGACAATATTCAATTAAAAGCATGGCAAGTAGAAAACCAGCAGTTTACAGGTTATGTTGATAACGCAAGCTCTGGCAGTAACTACGGCTTAGAGGTTGAAGGTAGTTACCAACTTACCGATGACTTATTCTTAACAGGTAGTGCCGGTTACTTAAACACAGAAATTGACGACTTTGTAACGCAATCGGGCTTAAATCAAGACGGTCGTGAGCAAGCGCAATCACCTAAGTATCAATACGCATTTAGCGCACGTTACAACTTTACTAATGAGCTGTACGGTATGATTGGGGTTGAAGGTAAAGACGATTATTACTTCTCAGATAGCCATAATTCACAAGCGCCTAGCAGCAATTTAGTAAACTTAAGCTTTGGCTACGAAGCCGACATGTGGGCAGTACGCGCATGGGCACGTAACGTATTTGACGAAGAAGTACCAACCCGCGGCTTTGAGTTTGGTAACAACCCGCTTGATGGCTACGAAACACATACCTACGTACAATTAGGTGAGCCAAGAGTAGCGGGAGTAACGTTTACGTTAGAGCTGTAAATAAAGCTGTTAGTTTTAGCTGTTAGCTGTCAGTTGTCAGTTGTCAGTTGTCAGTTGTCAGTTTAAGATTAAAAAACACCGCGCTTAATTAAAGCGCGGTGTTTTTTTATTGGTAGGCGTGAAGCTTACTCACGCAAAGCTGTTAAGACTCAATACGCGGCATAAAGCCACGACTACAACATGACCCTCTAAAGCGCAGCGTCTCCTAACCTCTTTGTGAATAAATCACTTAATATTTTGCACAATGAGAAGTGAAAGAGGAATAAATGAGAAAACATACAAGTAGCAGCG
>NZ_LKDU01000053.1:0-11291 GCF_001401855.1 Pseudoalteromonas sp. P1-7a
GATTGAAATTTGTTCAATCTAGGGGCGATTAAATCGCGGCGCGAGGTTTGTAACCTAGTGGGCTAAGTAAAAACCGAGCAACAAAGAGTTTATCGCCCCTAGGCAGAACCCGCAGGGCAGCGCATGTTTGGCATTTATGCAGCGTTATCGCCTATTTATGGGGAATAACCACACTTCATAGGCTCTGCCTTGCCTAAAAACCAAACACACTGCTGCAAATTCAACCATCAAAGATCAACACGCCCTAAGTCAATCAGCAGTAAAACTTCCAACCACTACATAAGTAAGGAAATATAAAAATGAAAAAACTAATCACTACGGCAGCCATTGCCAGCGCACTATTTGCAACAAGTGCAGCACAGGCAGTAACGATTGATATTGGTATTTTATATACCGACCAATCGGCCGCAGCAACAAGTAATATAAACACTAAAATAAACCAGCTGATCGCCTTTAGTAACCAAGTTTATAGCCAAAATGGGGTCGATATTACACTGCGTTTAGCGGGCACAGAAAACCTTGGCGATTATGCCATTACACCGTCTGAAGACTGGTTAGATGCAGTAACAAACAGCAGCTATGTAGACGGTTTACGCACTAGCTGGAAAGCCGATATGGTAGCCGTGCTGGGTACCGGTCAAAGTGCGGGCAATGGTTTAATTTCGTGTGGTTTAGCATGGGTTGGCCAAGGCACTAACGGTAATTTATACAGCTCAATGAGCGACCGTATGTACTCAATTACGGCTATTGATTGTGGTGCTACTACGTTTGTGCACGAGCTGGGTCATAACCAAGGTTTAGCGCACTCACGCAAACAAGGTGACACCTCAGGTGGAGTATATGTTGATGGAATGGGCCACGGTGTGCAAAACGAATTTGCCAGCATTATGGCTTACCCACACGTTTACGGCAGCGCAACCCAATACGATTACTTCTCAAATCCTAATTGGAGTGTAAATGGCCTAGCCTTTGGTGTAACTGGCCAAGCATATGCTATTCGCACCGTGACCGACACTAAAACAAGCATTGCTAATTTTAAATAACCTAAATTAGTTTAACCGTTTGTATTTTTTCCCTTTAGAGCGCCCTGGCGCTCTTTTTTGTTTACCCCAAACATTAACAAAATTTAATCTTGCGTCCACCTTAAAAATAACCTTGCTTAGGTACACTTATTCCATATCAAAAACAAGGAGTAAGCTATGATTAAATCACCATTAGACACAACCGTTAAATTCATTTCGTTATCTGCTATTTCACTTGCTTTAAGCGCCTGCGGAAGCAGCTCAAGTGATGAAAACACAGACGCCATTTCTGAGGTGAGTAATTTTCCAAGTGTTATCATTGGCCAAGTGTCAGAGGTAAGCGACAATGCAATTACTATTAATAATCACACTATTCCAGCAAGTAACGCAGAGATAGAAATAGATGGCATTAACGCCAGCCTATCCGATATTCAAACAGGCATGTACCTAGAAGTTGAAACAAATGGCTCGCAAGCCACCGAAGTTGAGTACGAGCCCTTATTAAAAGGCCCTGTAAATATTGATGGCGATACATTAACCATAGCAGGTACACAGCTAAACAACGTGCAAAGCGCAGGCCTGTCGCAAGGCGACCTGCTTGAAATTAGCGGCTACAGCGACTCAACCAATAGCATTACAGTGACCTACCAGGCGCCTGTAAATAATCCACAAGAAGAGCTTGAACTAAAAGGCAGCATTACTCACTTAAATGCACAAGCTGGCACATTTAATTTAGGTGACTTGCTTATTAATTATCAACAAGCCGACGTTGAAGGCGCGCTCAATAATGGCCAATTTGTAGAAGTAGAAGGCATATTTAATGAACAACACGTTATTGCCAGTGAGGTAGATGCTGAGCAAGCCCCTGCGTTTAGCGATAACACATACACAGAGCTTGAAGGCGTTATTACCTTTGTAAATAATACCCAAACGCTTATAACTATTAATACTCAGTGGCAAGTAACATTAAACGAGCAAACCCAATACGAAGATGGCACCGCCGCTAATTTAGTCACAGGCCAACAGGTAGAAATAGACGGCCAATGGCAGCAAAGTAATGGCAAATTATTGGCCACAAGCATTGAGTTTGAAGACACTAATACAGCGCCAAGTACCTCGCACTATACATTTTCTGTATCGGGGCTTGTTAGCTATGCCAATAACACAGCCACGATTAACGGCCAAAACTTTACATTAACTAATCAAACACAATACGAAGATGGTTTAACCGCAGCCACATTAGACGGCCAATGGTTAGAACTCGAAGGCACCTATACCGCTGAGCAAGCCCTAGTCAGCGAAGTAGACATTGAGGATGACAGCAACACCATAGACCTAAAAGGCAATGTAGCGTTAAATAACAATGGCCAAGCCTCAATATGGGGTTATGTGAGCGAAGATAGCTCGTTAGCACAATTTAACGGCCAGTATGTAGATCTTGAGTGCCAATGGGTGAGTGCTAACCAGGTAAGAGCCTGCGTATTAGACAATTAACTACAATAGTTACGCTTAACTTTGCAAAGGGCTTGTTACCTTTTACGGTAACAAGCCCTATTAAAGTTAAACAGAGTTGTTTGTTTATTTGATAAACTAACGCATAAAATAACGTTCAAGCCACAAGAGCCTATTTATGAAATATATTTTATTAACTGTAACCCTGTTTGCGAGCGCATTTTGCCACGCTAATAGCTCCGCTATTTTTAATAAGCTCAGCCAAGCTAACGCCCCTTCTGCACAGCAAATTTTAGCAAAAATAGAAAAAAGCTTTGCAAGCCAAGGCATTATTGTAGAGTTTGAACTTGAGTTTGAAAAAGGCATTACCGTTTACGAAGTCACGCTGTTTGATTTAAACAATAACCGTTTTATTGAGTTAATTGTTAATGCCCAAGGGCAGGTTATTGAGCAGGAGTATGAACAACCCGAACTTGACGAAGAAGACGAAGTAGCTGCAGCCAAACTAATGAAGAAAAAAAATTACCAAATGCATCAGCTAGTTAAGCAGTTAAGCCCTGCGCCGCCTTATTACTTAATTGAGTCGCAATTAGAGCAAGACATAGGCATAACCTACCTTGTTGCCACCTTTATTACAGCAAAAGGTCGGCATAAAAAAGCCATAGATTTAGCCACAGGTAAAAACCTGCCTTTACTGCGTTGGGGTAATTAATGAAGCTGCTACTAGTAGAGGACGACAAACAAAATCGTGAGTTTTTATACAAAGCGTTTAACGAGCAAGGCTACACCGTAGACACTGCCGAAGACGGCCAGCAAGCACTGCTTATGGCCACCTGCGAAGAGCACGACATAATAATACTCGACCGTATGTTACCTAAACTTGATGGGCTACAAGTATTGGCCGCACTTAGGGCCACCGGCAAGCGTACCCCGGTACTTATTCTTTCCGCATTAGATAAAGTAGACGAACGCGTAGCAGGTTTAAAAGCGGGCGGCGACGACTACCTAACAAAGCCATTTGCGTTTTCTGAACTGGCCATACGTGTAGAAAAACTGATAAACAGGCCTTCGCCTGCAAGCGAGCAAAGCACCACCTTAGAGTTTGAAAACGTACGCTTAGATTATCGCCACCATAAAGCGCAGGTAAACGGCAATACACTCACTCTTCAACCTAAAGAATTTAAACTATTACACTTTTTGCTAGATCATAAAGACAAGCTAGTTACACGCACGTTATTGTTTGAATCGGTGTGGGAATATAATTTTGACCCCGGAACCAACGTAATAGATGTACACATAGCCAGGCTTCGTAAAAAACTTATGCAGCACCATGCCACCGTAGAAATACAAACTATACGGGGCGTGGGGTATCGGTTACAAAAAGCGCAGCACAATGAACAATAAATCGCTATGGTGGCAATTTAACCCCCGTGTAAGCTCGGTGTGGCGCTTAACGCTTGCCTTTGCCACAATTACCTCGGTGGTGCTGGTGCTGTGTATTGTGCTTATTTATCAATTATTACTTGGTGAGCAAACGCGCCAGGTAGACAGGCGTTTAAATGCAGAGCAAGTAAGAATACAAGGGCTTGCCAATAAATTTGATAAAGCCTCGTTTTTTAAACAACTTAACGTATTTAAAAACGAAGGTGGCATTTTAATGTTTTGGCAAAACGACAACGAACAAAGCCAAGGTTTAAGCTTTTTGCCAAACGATATACCTCAACTACCTCAAACGGTGGAGTTTCCGGTATTAGATACGCAACGCGAGCAAATTAGATTACTTACCACAGGTTTAGTTAAAACTCAGCATGGCACCGTGGTTATTGCCACGCCAACCGAGCATTTAAGCCGCTTAATTACCGAGTTTAAAACAATTGCAATATGGGCTTGCATACTCAGCCTTATTGTAACGTGTGTATTTGGGTATATTTTTGCTAGGCGCCATTTACAACGCGTAAATTACTTTAATAATGTGGCAGAGCAAGTGCAAAAAGGCGATTTATCGGCGCGCGTTGTACACAAACAAAAAGGCGACGAATTTGTAACCCTCGCTAAACACATTAATACCATGCTGCAAAGCATTGAAGAAAACTTTGCCCTTGTGCAAGGCATAACCGACAACATAGCACACGACTTAAAAACCCCGCTAACGCGTTTACGTTTAATGCTTGAGCAAGAAGCGTTAAAACAACCAAGCCTAGGGCTTGCAATAGAGCAACTAGAAAACGTACTGCACACCTTTGACGCTATGTTAAAGCTTACTCGTTTAGAGCATGGGCAGTTTCCGCTAAAATTAGAGCCTGTACACGCAGTGCCTTTAATTAACGACATAATAGAAATACTAGAGCCCACAGCAGAGCAAAATCAGCAGCAAATAACGCTACTTAAAAACCACAACCTTATAATTGAAGGCGACAAAAACCTCGTGTTTCAAGCGTGTTATAACCTGCTGCAAAACGCCATTAAATACGCAGGTAACGGCGCCACTATAACGATTACTCTATTACAAAATAGCATTACTATTAGCGACAACGGTAAAGGGGTTAATAAACAGCAATTAAGTCAACTTACTAAGCGCTTTTACAGAAGCGATATTGCACGGCAAAAAGACGGATTTGGCTTAGGCCTTGCTACCGTAAAAGCAATTTGCGATAGGCATAACTTTACTTTAACGCTTAACAGTGACGAACACGGATTTAGCAGCACAATCAGCGATACCAATCCGCTTAATTAAGTGAGCTACTTTGGGGCTAGAAAAAGTGGCGCTATTGCACCACTATTTTTTGCTTAATAGCTGGCATAAGAGTTTTACCGTCGCCATCTATTTTATTTAATAGCTTAAGCCCCATTACCTTTGCAAGCACTGGGTAAATATCAAGGTTATTTACTTTTTCAAGGCTTAGCCCTTGTCTAAACGCAGGCCCTATCGCAATTAACGTGGCTGCCATATCGTCGGTGTAAGCATAGCCATGTGTACCTAAGTACATTGCTTTGCCTTCATTAGTAAACACCGCAGGGGCATTCGTTTGCGCAACAATATCGCCTACACGCGTGCCTTTATTGTAATGATAAGCCGCTAATTGCTGGTCATTTAACACCGTATATCGGCCGTTTGCTGCGTGCTGTAAGGCTTGTTTGTAAGTTGCAACTTGCTCGCTTGTTACCCCAGGTTTTGCATAAATAAGCAAACGCGGCCCCGTATTTTTAACTATAAAGTTATCGCTTTTAGGCAAGGTTGTAATATCAATACTTTGCTCAGGGTCCACATGCGCCATACCGTGATCAGACACAATAACAAGGTTAATATCTTGCTCTAATTTACTTAAACGCGCCTGCAATTGCCCCATAAGGTCATCTAATTGCTTAACTGCATCACGTGTTTGCGGCGCATCGGGCCCAAACTCGTGGCCCATACTATCAACCAACGAAAAATAACTTGCCACAAATCGCGGTCGCTGCGCTTTAGGTAAGCTTAGCCATTGAATTATTTGATCAACACGGCCTTGGTACTCACTGTATTTAGAGTAATGAAAATAATAGTCGGGCGTCATACCGTTAAAGCGCGCATCCGACTCTGGCCAAAAATAAGTAGCCGACTTTAAGCCCTGCATTTTAGCTAAATTCCAAAGTGGAATACCGTTGACCCACGTGCTGTCGTTTTGCGCTTTACCCATGCTGTAACACTGGTTTTTACGCGCTTTATCACAAAATTTATTATCTACAATGCCATGGTTCACCGGCAACAACCCAGTAATAATAGAAATATGATTAGGAAATGTTTTTGTGGGATAAACAGGCATTAGCTTTTGTGCGCGCACACCCTTAGCAGCCATGGCTTTTAAATTAGATGCGCCGTGTTTTTCTATGTAATCCCAACGCATGCCATCTATTGATATAAGTACAACGGTTTGCTCTTTTGCCGCATAAGCCACGTGGCTGGTTAACACTAAAAGCGCCAACATTATCGCCTTTAAAAATACATACTTCATTACAAATACTCGCCCACATTAAAATGCGTTAAATACTGAAAAATATAGCTTTATAATACAATTGCTAAGCCTTAAATGATACACACACCTGTACCTAACTCGCCTAGATGTATATATTAACAAGTAAGTATTTAAAACGAATGACAACGCGCATTTACTTTGCCAGTCGTCACCACTTAGCAAGGATACAGATGACTATCGACTTTAGTAAAAAAATAACCCCAGCGCGCATGTATCGCACCACCGCAAACCTGCAAATGGCAATGGAAAGCGACCGCGGGCGCATAATTAACAGTGCTGCTATTCGCCGCCTACAGCAAAAAACCCAGGTTTTTCCGCTAGAGCGTAATGCCGCGGTGCGCTCGCGCTTAACCCACTCACTTGAAGTACAACAAGTTGGCCGTTTTATAGTGCAGCGCATTTTTGCCAATTTAAGTTTTGATCAACAAAGCGAGTTTGGTTTAAATGGGCTAGAACGCCCGCTCGAAAGCTTGGTAGAAATGGCCTGCCTAATGCACGACATTGGCAACCCACCCTTTGGGCACTTTGGCGAAGCCGCCATAAATCACTGGTTTAATAACAACCTAGCAAGCGTTACACCTGCGCGCTGCCAAGAGCAAAATACCGGCATAGGGGTTATTTTTAAACACTTAGCGCACGATATTTGTAACTTTGAAGGCAACGCTCAAGGCATACGTATCATTCATTCACTGCTGGGCTTAAACTTAACCTATTGCCAAAGCGCAGGCATTTTAAAATATACCCGCCCTGCAGGCTTAAACCCAAAAGATATACCGCAAAATAAAAACTACTTAATGAAAAAAGTAGGTTACTACTACAGTGAAAAAACCTTTATAGAGGCACTACAAAACGAGCTGGTTATAGAGCCATACTGCCGCCATCCGGCCAGTTACATTATGGAAGCAGCCGACGATATTTCGTATTGCCTAGCCGACATAGAAGACGCCGTAGAAAAAGACATAATAACCACCGAGCTGCTTTGCCAACAGTTGAAAAGTGAATATAAAAAAGCCCTAATAAACCTAACCATTGACGACACCGAACACCTAAACTTTGTAGATAAAGCGGTAGATTACGCACTAGAGCGCGCCAATGCACAGCCTTATAATTTTAACAGCGAATTTTTTATATACCTGCGAGTAGCCTTGCTACACCCGCTTGTAAATCACGCCGCCAAGCGTTTTATAGAGCACATTGAACCTATTTACCATGGCGACTTTAACCAAGCCCTGCTAGAAGATAGCAGCCACTTGCATGCGGTTACTAAAACCTTAAAACAAGTGGCGCTTAAACATGTGTTTTCTAACAAAGAGGTAGAAAAACTAGAACTGCAAGGCTACCGCATAATTAATGGCCTGCTCGATTGTTATAAGCCACTGCTGCAACTTAACAGTGACGACTTTAAACGCGCACTCAATGGCGACTCACGCTTATTAATCGAATCGCGTTTGGTTAAAAAGCTCTCTAAAAAGCACTTAAATAGTTATCAGCACGCCATAGATGCCATGCAAGAAGAGCCCGACCACTTTGCCGCTTACGAGTTTTACTACCGCTGTAGGCTAATACAAGATTACATAAGTGGCATGACCGACCAATTTGCCTACGACGAGTACCGCAGCCTAATGGTGATTGATTAACGAGGGGCTTTTACTTATCTCACTAGGTTACAAACCCCGCGCCTTGATTTAATTGCCCCTAGTTTGAACAAATTTCAATCCGCAAAGGTCAACACGCCCTTAGTGCCTAGATATATTTTAATTTTGCGCTTAAAATCAGACTATTGATACTTAAGCGCCGTGTTTTATGATTATTAGACTCTCTCAACTTATTTTTTGCTTTGCTTTATTTTACAGCAGCCAAAGCGCTGCCTATAACGAAGCCATGTGTATTTTAATTAAGCAAGAAATGCAGCAGTACAGTAATAATAAAGCCAGCCAGCAGTATCGTAAGGCCGCACGCGATTTTAACAGAAACTGTAATAAACCTAAGCAAGTACAAACAAAACCAGTAGCGCCCCCAGTGGTTGAACAAGAGCCAGAACCGCTTGCACTTACTCCCGAGCAAGAGCAAGCGCTGCTTGAGCAAATAAATGCAGCAGAAGAAGCCATAAAACAAAGTGCAAGCAAAGCCACAACAACCACTCAACCTACTACCCCAATAAGCGAGCAAAGCCCAAAAATTAATGAGGATGCAGCAAGTACGCCTACACCCGAACTTGCACCTAATAGCAGCGAATTGACACCTACAACTAACCAAGCGCAGCCGGTGGCCACTGAAGCCGCCCCTAAAGCAGCGCCTAAAAAAGAGCAACCAACGGTTAATACTACGCCAAAACCGGCACCAGTAAGTATACCTGCGCCGGTTGCAGAGCCGCCAAGTTCATTACTGTTACCAAGTTTACTACTGCTTATTGTGGTATTAATAGGCGCTATGGTGGTTATACGTTTACGCCGCGCTAAACAAAATAAGCCCGAGCCGCCTGTTGCGCCAACCGCAACAGACACGCTTGCTAAAAATAGCAATATAAGTACAAAGCACGTAACAGCGCCCAAAGCCGCAGACCAAAGTGATGAGCTTACAAAGCCAGTTTCACACACGGTTGCAGCTCAAAGCGAGCCTGAACCAGTAAGCCCTAATACGCCTATTAACGAGGCAACAAACGCGCCAATACCTGCAACAGAGGCTGAGCCACAGCAAGTTAAACCAGAAGAAGATGCACCAGCACCTGAGCCTAAAAAAGTAGCGCCAGAGCCAAACACCGCCGAGTTTGAAGCCGCCGCTAAAAACACATTAGCGCGTATACAAAGTGCAAACGGTTTTGCAGAGCCCGAAGTTAGAGAATTTGACCCAGATGCGCCTTCGGTTAAGCGACCCCGCAAGCCGCAAAGCAGTGCGGTTGAAAAACCAAAAGCCGAGCCTATTGAAGAAGTTAAACCACACGAGTCAACACTTATAAACGAACCGGCCGCGCCAAGTAACCCGATCACCGAGCCAAATACCAGCGCGCACCTGCATACTGGCGATAAAAACAGCGAGCTTGAACAAACCACGTTTAATAGCGAGCACGACTTTAAAGAGCCCGAAGTACGTACCTACGATCCTGATGCGCCATTAAAGGCAAGTAAAAAGCCTGAACCAGTAAACGCATCAGTAAAATCTAGTGACGGCCCCTCTTTAGATACGCCGGCGCCAGAGGCCCACGAATCACCACTTACGGATAAACCAGAGCCGAAAAGTGCGCCCAAGCAATCAGACTCTAGCAACCCATTTGCCAATTTATCGCTAGATGAAAGCTGGGATCCAAATTCAGATAAAAAGCCCGTAATAGAGCCAAAAAAGAAAGCGCCTAAATCTCAAGCCTTAATCGAGGCAGAAGAGCGGGCAAAAAACATGAAAACAAAAGATTAGCGAGCATGTTACTGCTTTATATTGATAACTTTTAACGCAATGAGTGCGCTATCTCAACAGAGTAAACATGATTTAATAAAAAGCTACAAACACAAAAAAGCGGCTAAAAAGCCGCTTTTTTGTTTAAAAATATAGAGTTTAAGCTTAATTAAACGCGCTATTGTAAGTATGAACTTAAGAGTGGAAAATGCGCCTACTGCGACTAAACATACGTTATTTAGTTATTAGGGAGCATGTTTTTAATGTTTAAATCGTATTGCAAAATACCATCGTTATTAACCGCCACACCCGCTAATTGCACAGAATGATTAGCAAACTCTTCCGACGCCGATAAATCGGCTAACACGCCAGCGATATCTTCGTGCTTAGGTTGTCCATCGGTTGCAACAATGCCCGCATTACAATCGTTTTGCTTACATTCAAAGCTGTATAAAAATAACGACTTTTCAGCAAAGCTGTTTTGCACTTTGTTTAAAAATACTTGTTCTGACTGAGTTATATCAACCGGGCTTTGAGTATTAACAGCGCCTTCAAGCTCAGAGTATTCACCCACCTCGTGCGGGGTAATGACTATTTGCTCGGTAAGGGGCGTGCCATTGTTGTTGGTTATACCCTGGCTACTTTGCATTGCTTGTATATCTACCACAATTGGTTGAGCAGGCTGCGTGGCAGTGGTGTTAGTTATTGAAGAGGTATTTTGAGCCAAGGCGGTCAAATCGTTTTTAAACACGTACAACGTTGCAGCAGTAATAGCGCATGCAATGAGTAATTTGTTCATAATACTTCCCTCCTTTAACCAATTTACGCAATACAATTAAGTGAAATGCTTTTCAAGTGTAGCTAATGTTAATATTATGTTTTGTTTGGGTGTGTACTGTCAATCTTTAATACTAGGTCGCCCCAATTAAAAGCACAATTTAATAAATGTTAAAATTTAACATCATCCCGTTAAACCCATATCCCCACACTATAATGTTAGCAACAGCTACGCGCTTATTAACAACTGGCTTATAGGTTATTTATTTGTAACAATCTGTAAAAGGCAACACCTTTTATGACAACTCCACCACTAAAAAGTTTACAGCGATTGTTACAAAAACTTAAATAAATTACTCAAAGTAAAAAACACATAAAAAAGGCACTCACATACAGGCGCAATTTTATACCGCGCTCATAGACGTCGAGCCTGCTCACGTTAGAAGCGCAACGTCTCATTATTTAATAAATTAACACCGTAAAAGCGGAGCTTTTAAAACGCCAACAAGTTGTGTGTCTACCAGATTAAATTTTACGCTGGTGTGGATGTGATGCGTAGGCGCGATTTTATATCGCACTTGTAGACGTCGAGCTTGCTCACGTTAGACGCGCAGCGTCTCATTACTTAATAATTTAACACCGT
>NZ_LKDU01000054.1:0-10983 GCF_001401855.1 Pseudoalteromonas sp. P1-7a
TTTACTTATTCTTACATGGATGTAAGTCATTAGAATAACGCAGGAGCAGTTATCGAGCCCACTAGGTTACAAACCTCGCGCCGCGATTTTAATCGCCCCTAGATTGAACAAATTTCAATCCGCAAAGGTCAACACGCCCTAGGTTAAACACCTTTAAACATACTCAAGGAGAGTAAAATGAAAATTACTGGAAGCTGCTACTGTGGTGAAATTAAATACCAAGCCCAGTCGCAAAATAATAACGTACTTGTATGTCATTGTAGCGATTGCCAACGCATGTCGAGCGGGCCATTTAGGGCGGTAATAATGGCTGAGCCTAACTCGGTAGTATTTACCAAGGGCGAGCCAAAAGAGTATGTTAAAACAGCACAGAGCGGCAATAAACGTGCGCAAGGCTTTTGTGGTACGTGCGGCACTACACTTTACGCAACTAATGAAGCTAAAGCCGATAGAGTGTACGGCCTGCGTATAGGTGCTGTTGATCAGCGAGATGAATTTACCCCAGCTGCGCAAATTTGGTCGCAATCAACCCTTAAATGGCTAAACGATTTACACCAGGTGCCTGCTTTTGAAACTACACCTCAATCATAAGTGCTGTGAGCGTTGAGAAAATAAAACAGCTAATTAGCTATGCTTTGCTAGCGGGAAAAATCTCGCTAGCTGCATTTTACTCCCTCCTTTTACCTCCTCTTTATATAAAAATTAAAATATTTGTAGGCTAAATGACTTTGTGAATTATTTTCATATTTTATTGAAATATATGCCTATATGCTCATTTGTAGTAATACCTCACCTCAGCTTTTGTATTTAAGTTTATGATATTTATAAAAATAAAGTTTATTTTTATATGTACCTATTTGGCTTGTTAATTGCTGATAAACACCACGGACTACATATTAATGATGAGGTGAAACGAATGAGAATTTTATCCACGAGCGAAGTAGGGGCTGAATTAGAAGCAGCCAAATCACGTTTAAAAAAATTACCCCATTGGAAACTCTCTGAAAAGTTAGCCTTAGAGCTGCGCTTAAAACAACTGAGCGCTTACTTTAACGAATACAAAAGTTAGCGTTTGATTTATTAGCGTAGTAGATATGGAAATTAATCCCCTTGTTTAAGCGGTTTTAAATAATATGGCTAAGGAAAAACAATGAAAAGCAAAAGGTACTGTAAAACGGCCATCGTGCTAGTAACTTACCACTGCAATGAAGGTGTTATAGAGCGCGTTAAAGAAATACAAAAATACGCCAGTAATTACATCATCACGATTGTTGATAACTCAACACAAAAGTACAAACAAAGGTATAACTTACGCCTAAGATTAAAGGCGATTGACCCCAACGTTATTTATATTGATCACACACTAAACTGTCGGTTTACGGCTTATAACGTGGGGCTGCAAACAACGTTGAGTGATTTTGTTGTTTTTCGTACTGACGACGATGTATTTGATGAAAAGCACACTTTTAAACTAATAAACGAAGGCTTTGAAGAGGACTTTGTTTTTACTCCCTATTACTTTGATAATACAAAAAAAGTAGAGCGCACTTATCAAAGACCGATAGAAACCCTAGTATTTAAAAAGAATTCATTATTAGCGTTTTTACCTTTTAAAACAGCCCCAAGCAGCGATTGGCAGCTAATGAAAAAGATGTTTGCTACAAAAAGCAAAAAGGAAGTGCCACTCGTTCTTTTGTATAAAAAACCGCATGGTCGCGAGGAGCTTGCTGTATGAAACTAGCAATTATAGCGCATCCCCGATTTCCTATTAAATCTCCCTATGCTGGTGGGCTAGAAGCTTTTACTGGCGCATTAGTTGAATACTACCAATCAGTTTATGAGGTTACTTTATATGCTCACCCAGACAGTGAGGTTAACTGTAAATTAAAATCGTTCCCGATAGATAACAGCCAATATCAACAATACCCCGATATAGTTGAAAACGATTTTATGCTCAAGGTAATGGACGATATAGCTAAAGAGCAGTTTGACGTAGTGCATAACAACTCCCTTAACCCGATTCCCATACTGTGGGCCAGTAAACATAATATTCCTATGTTAACCACGTTGCACACACCGCCTTACTCAAAATTAAAAGCGGTGGTAGGGCTGGCTTCTTACTCGCCATTTATACACTTTACCGCAGTATCGCACTCTTTAGCAGAAGCGTGGGAGCCTTTTATAAACGATAAAGTAGAAGTGACCTACAATGGTATAGACCTTAAGCGCTGGCAGGTAACAAAAAAGCCGCAAGATTATGTGTTTACGTATGGTCGAATATTACCAAGTAAGGGCATTGATATAGCAATATCTACAGCGCAACAAATGGGGATTGCTATTAAATTTGCCGGCCCCATAGCCGATCAACACTATATGGATGACGTAGTGCGGCCTTTACTAAAACCCTGCGATACCTATTTAGGGCACCTTGATCACCATAGTATCAAACACCAATTGGCTCATGCCAAAGCTGCAGTATTTGGCACCCGATGGGATGAGCCTTTTGGGCTTTCTACTTTAGAAGCTATGGCAACAGGTACGCCAGTGGTGTCGTTTAATCGCGGTGCATTTGCCGAAATAGTCAGTGAAGGCGCAGGCGTGCTTGCTAAGGGCAATAATGTAAATAGTTTAGCCGCCGCGCTTGAAGCTTCATTCTCACTAAATCAAAGCGACGTAATTAAAAGCGCTCGTAATTTTCCTATTGCAAAAATGTGTAGCGAATATAGCAATATACTGGGGAGGATTGCATGAGAATACTGATGGTCGCAAGCCCAATAGTCTCTTTAAGGCAGCCCTTTAAAGGGGGCACAGAAGCCTTTGTTGCTAATTTAGCTAACGCATTGTGTAAAAAAGGCCACACTGTTGATGTGTTGTGTAAAGATGCTGATGAAGAAAACGAGTTTAACATTTTACAGTTAGACGAATCCCCACTGCGCATGAAAGACAACATAACCACAGAGGAAGAAGGCCAAAAGCTGTACCAGGCTGCCCAATTTGCGCTAATCGATAATTCGTATTACGACGTTGTGCATTACCACAGTTACTACCATGCACTCTATGATGTGGCATTACTTCATAATATAAAAAGCGTAATTACTTTACATGCCCCAGTATCACCAAAGTTAGGTTTAATACATAAGCTGCATAAAGCGCGTAGCGATCACCGCTATATTGCTGTATCTAACAGGTTATGCAAAGAGTGGGAGGCTCACCTTGGTAGTGCCATTAAAGTGATTTCAAATGGCGTTACTCTACCCAAAAGTGAGTATGTGCAAAAAATTAATAAAACCCACGATTTATTTTGGATGGGACGTATTAACGCCGAAAAAGACCCAGTATCGGCGATTAAAATAGCGCAAAAATTACAGCGCAAATTATGCATAGCTGGCCCCGTTGAGGATAGGGAATACTTTAATGCTCACGTCGAGCCGCTACTTACAGACTCCATTTATTATATTGGGCATTTAAAACACGATGAATTGTTTACACAGCTTGCTAAATCTTGTTTGTTTTTAGCTACCTCTAAGTGGAGCGAACCTTTTGGCCTAACCACCATTGAAGCGCTTGCTCATGGTATACCTGTTGTAGGCTTTAAAACAGCCATACCAGAAGAGCTACGATTTTCTAACGTGTGTACTGCACTAAACAATGTGGATGAAGCTGTATCAGCCATTAAAAAGCTAGGCAAAGTGTCGCCGCAAGCGTGCCAATCTTTTGCTAAAAACTTCGACTTTAACGTGACTGTTTCAAATTATGAGGCCGAATATGCAGCACTTATATGAGCCAAATTTACCGACTGTATTTTTTTATGTTCACCATCATGGCGCGGGCCACATTACACGTGCTGAGTTACTTATTACTAAGTTACAAAATAGCTATAACGTAGTGGTGCTTTATGGTGATTTAAACGTAAAAATTGCTTTGAATAAAGTGTGTAAGCGAAGCATTTTTGAAAAGCTACCTTCTAAATGGGCAGGCCAAAGCGCTGTACAAAGAAGCTATAACACTGCATTTGAAGGAATCGAATACAGCGAAGCGCCACTTGAACGCTCCATAACCTTTAACCTATTGGCGCAGCAATACAAACCGGTACTATTTATCAGTGATGTATCGGCCGAACTGACTATTATGGCCAGAAGCATTGGTTTACCTGTTTTAATGCAGCGCCATTCGGGTGATATCAGTGGCGATCCCACGCAAGTGTTTGCTTACGAATGCGCGACTAAACTATATGCCCCGTACCCAAAGCAGCTAGAAACACCTCACTACAGCTATTTTAATAAAACTCATTATTTAGGATTTATATCAAAATACACAGGTTGTGAAAGCGCCACCAATACAGATTTTGGCAGCTGTATTACTTTGCTAATGACCGATGCCCAAAGCGCGGCATTAATTGCCCGTACACTGATTAAGTACACCGAACACGTTGAGGTTATTGGTTGCCAAGGTGAAGCCATTGAAGGAGTAACCTACAAAGGCAAAGTGAGCAATATAGATCAAGCGATTTCAGCAAATGTGGTTGTATCAAGTGGTGGCAATAACGCAGTATCACAGTTGTTATCACTGGGGAAAAAGCTGATTGTTATACCCGAAAACAGACCCTACCAAGAGCAAGATGAAAAAGCGCGCATGTTAGCTAAAAATAACCTCGCAGTGCATTTGCCTTTTTCAGCGTTTTTACAGCACAACAATGCTCAAATAGAGGCTGCGTTGGTTAATGTAAGAAAAACCCAAACAAATAAAACACAAATAATAAATGCTACAGAACAGTTTACCAGCGAGTTTGTAGAATTAGTTAAGGAGGTTGCAATTGAGTCATAATTTTTCAATCGTTACTATTGTTAAAGGCCGCCACCAGCAGCTTGCTAACCTTATCCACAGTATAGAAAATAGCACGCTTCGCCCATCTGATATGGTGGTGGTGTGGATGGATGAAAAAAACAGCCATAATGTTACCCCAAACACGTCTTTTGTGACCAAAAATGTGTACATACAAGAAAACGGCTTACCCCTTGCTAAAGCGCGCAACACGGGGGTTAAAAATGCGCAGCAAAACGACGTTATATTTATAGACGTAGATTGCATTTGCTCTCCCACACTTTTTGAAAGTTTACTTGCTAAACTAACCCACGGATTAGTGGTCAGTGCTAAAGCAAAGTATTTACCGTATGTGCCCAAAAGCGGTAACTATGAATTATTAGTGGAGGAAGCTGTTGATCACCCTAAACGCAAAAACTTACCTACAAACGAAGAGGTAGACTTTTTAACTTTTTGGTCTTTAATTTTTGTGATTAACAAACGTGACTTTAATAAAGTTAATGGTTTTGATGAGCAGTTTATTGGTTACGGCGCAGAAGACACCGACTTTGCAATGCAGTGCAAAGTAAGCAATATAAAGCTTAATTACATTGATGATTGGGTATTGCACCAGTACCACGATAAGTTTACGCCACCTATAAACTACGCTGAAGATATTTGTAATAACGCCAACACCTTTGCAAAAAAATGGCAGTTTTTACCTATGTTTGGTTGGCTAAAAAAAATGGCCGTTATGGATATAGTTAAAATTGACGAAAAGAACCACAGCGTTAAATTTTTAAAAAAGCCGACCCGCGATGAGATAGAAGCATGCCGCTCTACCTCGCCGTATTAAATGAGGTGTGCTGCATGCTAAAAGCGAAACAAGCAATGGATATGACAAACGATTATTGAAATTTTTTTTCCTACATGACTGTCTATTTATAAGACCGTCATGTGGAGAAATATATGTGTAGTTCACCTAAAACTAGCCGAGCCGTTAAAAAGTCAGCCATTAACTTTAATGACGACCTAACTCAAGAGCAGCGTTTGCGTTTTGCTGCAAAAGCTAATTTAGCACAAGAGCGCCGCGCACAACGTGAAGCCACAAATAAGCGCTTTGAGAAAAAGCACTCATCAGTAAAAAAGCCAGCGACAGGCTTGTTAGCATGGTTACGCCAGTTGATAAGCTAGCTATTATTAAGCGTGGTATTTTTTCCGCTAAACCAGCCACATGTAGCACATAGCACACCCGCACCTGCACATAGCCAAAGTGGCGCACTCCAGCTGCCGGTACTTGTATGTAGCGCCCCAGCTATCATAGGGCCAATAGCCGCCAGTAAATAGCCAATACTTTGTGACATACCCGACAGTGAGGCCGCTTGTGTTGAGTTATCAGTACGTAAGCTAATAAACGATAGCCCTAAAATAAAACATGCCCCAGAGCTAAAACCTAGTAGAAGTGTCCATACTAATGCAAAACTTGGCATATATAACAAACCAAGCGCACAGGTTGCACTGAGTGATGCAAGTATAAAACTAAGCGCACTTTGATCTTTGAGCTTGGCAAGTAACGGTATAAGTACCAGCCCAGGTATGGCGGTCGCAATTTGAAAAGCCCCATGATAGGCACCTGCTTGCGTTGCACTTTGCCCCGCTTCGGTGAGTATGCTGGGTAGCCACGTAATGATGATGTAGTTTAAAAACGAATTTAAACCTAACAATAGTGTAATTTGCCATGCAAGTGCATAACGCCAAATGCTTTTAGTAAGTACTGAGGTATGCGCTGTTTGCGTCGGTTTTGTGTGTTTATTTAATTGCGCCATCCATATAACTAACGTGCTAAGTGTAATAAGTGCACTTGCGCCTAAAGCAAACTGCCAGCCTAAGCCTTCATATTGGCTAAGCGGATAAACTATCGTTGAAAAACCACCAGATACAACGCCCATGGTGAGTACATAAGCAGAGGTCATTACCGCAACTTTTGCTGGAAAGTCGCGTTTTATTAAACTCGGTAGGAGTACATTAGCTATGGCAATACCGGCGCCTATTATGGCGGTGCCAACAAATAGCATAATGGCTGAATCAATCACGCGCCCAGCAATACCCAGTAATATTAAAAATACAGCAAAAAACAATGTGCGCTCAAGCCCTTGGCGCTTAGCCAGGCTTGCAGCCATAGGCGATATAATGGCAAAAGCAATTAGCGGTAACGTGGTAATAAAGCCTGCTTGCGAAGCGGTTAAATTAAAGTGCGCGATTATTTGTTCAAGCACAGGGGCAACCCCTGTAAAAGGCGCACGTAAATTGGCAGCAATAAGTAAAATACCGATTACAAGTAATACGCCTGAAAAGCGAGACATACCGCTATTACTGTTAGGTGTGTGGGTCATTATTACAAAATTTGTTAGCTAATTATGGGCGCTAGTATAAACAAATCAGCAGTATTATAATTTAGCTATACTGACATTAAATAACTAAAAACTGACAAAATATGTTTGAGCCTAAAGGGTGGGGATACCTACAAAACTACGAGCACATGGTACAGCCCATAATCGCCAAAGTAGATACCGCACAAGGCAGTAAAGAATACCCTTTACATACACACCCAAAAGGGCAATTAATATTAGCGCTTGATGGTTATGTAACCTGTGAAGCAGCAAATAAAATGTGGATGGTGCCAACACACAGCGCTATTTGGGTACCTGCAAACACCTTACACAGTAACCGCGCATCTGATAACGCCAAATTATGTTTTGTATTTATTGATGCCAATAAGCACGGTATGCCACAGCATACCTGTACATTAGCAATAACGGGGCTGGTAAAAAGTTTAATGCTTAAACTCGCCAGCGAGCACCAAGCCTATAATGAAGACTCTAAAACAGCACGTTTAGCTCAGGTACTGTTTGATTTGCTTATAGAAATGCCCGCCCAACCGCTTGATTTTGTGTTATCTAAGCATGCGGTTATTCAAGCAATGGGGCAGCAGTTACTCGCACAGCCAAATAATCGCAAAACCCTTGCACAATGGGCACACGATTTTGCTTTAACTGAGCGTACGTTGGCACGGCTTATAAAAAAGCAAACCGGCATGACCTTTGGTAAGTGGCGAATGCAATTACATGTAATTACCGCGCTGCAGGCATTGTCAGATGGGCAAAGCGTACAGCAAGTGTCGGCGTTATTAGGGTATGAGTCGGTGAGTGCGTTTATAACTATGTTTAAAAAGGTTATGGGCAAATCGCCCACTAAATACATGGGCGATTTAAATTAGTTAAATCTTTAAGTTAACGCCTTACCACGTGTACGTAGCTGAAATCATAGCGTTACGGGGTTTACCAGGAAAGTACCTATCGCCAGTAAAGCTGGTGTAATCAGCACGCTCTGCGTAAGCTTCGTCGGTCAGGTTAATTATACGTGCAAGCACTTCTAGATTATTGGTAACTTGCCACTTTGCCCGCAAGCTTAAAATATCATGCCCCTCGTAGCTATGTAGGTTTTCTGGGTCGGTATAGTAACTACTTACGCTATGCCATTGCAGTGCAAGCGCTAGGTTATTAAAGGCTTGCCAGGTTAAATCAAGGTTAGCTACATTTCGAGGCGCGGTGTCTACGTTGTTACCGTTTATATTTAGCCCATTAATTAACTGGTTATTGGTATATGTGTGCTTTGCATGTGTACCTGCAAATTGTAAGTTAAGCGTTTTGCTTAATGCGTAGTCTACTTCAAGCTCAATCCCTCGGTGGCGTGAACTGCCATCATTAACGTTATAAAAGTCGCTATCGCGATAAATAGTGTTGTGTTTACTCATGGCATACACAGCCAATGCATAATTCACATCGCTGTAATACCCTTTTAAGCCAAGCTCGGCATTATTGGCTATTTCGGGGTTTAAATTAGCGGTAGTTTGCTCGCGTTGTAATTGGTAAAGCTCTGCCGCTTGCGGCGCTCGGTAGCCACGTGAAAAGTTAGCGTATAGCGTATTGTTTTTGTTGACCTTGTAGCTTACACCAAGCTTAGGTGAGGTATTGCTAAAGCTATTTTTACCACTGGCCGGGCGACTATAACGGCATCCGCCAAAACCACATTCAGTGCCATCATCTTTTGTGCGGCCAGTCAGCATATTATTAGTGTAATCGT
Source organism: Pseudoalteromonas sp. P1-7a (assembly GCF_001401855.1). Lineage (NCBI taxonomy): Bacteria > Pseudomonadati > Pseudomonadota > Gammaproteobacteria > Alteromonadales > Pseudoalteromonadaceae > Pseudoalteromonas > Pseudoalteromonas sp. P1-7a. The sequence continues at coordinate 8,944 of NZ_LKDU01000054.1, forward strand.
ACTGCATGTGCTCATATCTTAGGCCGGCGCTAATAAACCATTTATTTAATTGCCACTCAACTGATGCAAACGGTGCATACAGGGTTGCGTTTACATCGTAATCGTAATGTTTGCCTTGTGGTACTGTGGCTACTAAAAATGCAGAGCCCTGAGTTGGCTCGTTTTGGCTTTGTGTAAAGTCGCTGCGAGTGTATTCGCCATCAAGCCCTAGGTTTACTTTTATATTACTTTGCAAGTTATGTTGATACAGCGATTGCACACCTATGCCTGTTTGACTGTTGGTTTCAAGCGGGGTGCCAGGTAAAAAATGCTTAAAAAAGTCCATGCTTTGGTCGCGCACATAAGGCGTTATAGAAAGCACATTGCTATTTTTTAATTGCCACTGGGCGTTGCTCCACGCTCTAAATGAGCGGGCTTTTCTAAAGGCATCGGGATCAAAGTTTTGCTGTGCTATGTCTTCGTTTTTATAGCTTTTAAAACCCGTTATAAAGCCTGCAGTTTGCTGATCTAAATTTGTGTATGTAAGGCCGGAGGTCAGTAACAGGTTATCGTTTTCAAAGCGGTGGCGAATATTTACTTTTTGCTGTTTAACGCTTTCATCATCACGGTAACCAGTATCGTCGGTAACACTTGCATTAATGCCAATCCCACTGTTGCCGTAGTCTTTCCCTGCGCGTAATTTATAACGAGCATACCCGTATGAGCCATAATCAAGCCCAACAAGTCCGCCGCCTTGGGTGGTGTCTGGCGTTATTACATTAATTACACCATGCACGGCGTTTGAGCCATAAAGTGCAGAGCCCGGGCCTTTTAATACTTCAATGCGCTTTGCCATTTCGCTATGCGCTTCAAATAGCTCGTTTATATTACAAAAGCCCGCAGCACGTAGCGGTATGCCATCTTCAAGGGTGAGTATGCCGCCACAGGCTGCCGCGCCCGAGAGCACCGGTGAGCGAAGTGCCGGTAAGTATTCTTGCCCATTTCCGCGCTGTACATTAGCACCTGCAATACGTTGTAACGACTCTTCAACATGAGTAGGCGCAATGCTATTTAATTGCGCCTCAGATAAGGTACTAATAGTAAGCGGATAGGGTGTAGCCAGTGCTTCTGTACGTGATGCGGTGGTTGTTATGGTTTCTATTGCATCATTGTTTTGATTGTCGGCAATTGCAACATGGCTGAGTGGCAATAACAGCGGCAAAATATAAGGTTTCATACATTCCTTTAAGGTGAATAACGCTTTATTAACACCATGGTAAGGTGTTTTAAAACGTTTTTAAACCGCTTGCGTTAAAGTGTGCGAACTCTGTAAATTTTATACGTTACAGATAATACAAAGCACGCCAGCGCAGGCGCCACTAAAGCACGTATTGAGTAATACTAAAATAAAATAAACCCAGTAATACCGCCAAGTAAAAAACCAATAATAATAAGTAAAAACATAACGCCTTTGCGGGTATCAAAGGGTTCACCTTTTAGCGTTTTGCCTATCATTAAACCTAGGTCGGTAAAAATACCGGTTAAATGAGTGGTGCGCACTACTGCGCCGCTGTAATTAGTGGCAAGGGCGTTTTGTAAACCACACGCAGCGCTGGCAAGCGTAATGCCATAAACATGGGCGCGGCTAAGTAAATAGGCGCTTAAAAGTAGTAATAGGCCTTCAATAAATAATAGGGTGTCGTAATGTCGCCCAAGCTTTAACGAGCCGCCAGTGAGTAAAAAGCCAGAAAGCGCCGAGCCCAGCATAAAGCTTACAATTATACTTACAAGTAGTAACGCAACAGAGGTACTGTTCATTAGTTTTATACCAAGTAAAGTAACGCTGCCTGAAAGGTGAGAGATGGCCTGATGCTCAAATCCTAACAATCCTACCGCATTAACAACGCCAGCAATAAAGGCTAGGGCGTGTTGAACTTTGCGGATTGAAATTTGTTCAATCTAGGGGCGATTAAATCGCGGCGCGAGGTTTGTAACCTAGTGGGCTAAGTAAAAACCGAGCAAAGCTTCCGCGTCCTGCTCACGCCCCTTACCTACATCCAT
>NZ_LKDU01000055.1:0-10498 GCF_001401855.1 Pseudoalteromonas sp. P1-7a
TAACGTGAGCAAGCTCGACGTCTACAAGTTTCACTTCTCATTTACTCCTCATTCTCTTCTCTTTGTGCGTTTTTGTATTAAAGATCAATTAATCACAAAGAGGCTTAGAGGCGCTTTGCTTTTAAAGAGGCAACAAACATTGCGCTGAACCACGCGTGGCGGGTTATCCCTTTTTAAACTCAAAAATAGGTGTCGTTAACCCTACTTTAACCTTCTATAGTTTAAGCTAGCCGCATTAATGTTGATTATTCAACTGTAACGCGACTAAGCGCCACTTTTTAAGTTAGGAATAACCACAATGAAACTAACAAAAGATACACCACGTACATTAAGTAAAACCACTATAAGCCTGCATTGGATTGTGGCTATTTTAATTATTGGGTTATTAGGCTCTGGCCTGTATATCGAAAACTTTAAAGCGTTTTTTCTAATGAGTTGGCACAAATCATTTGGCGTAATACTACTTGCTTTTGCGTTACTAAGAGTAACCTGGCGCATTATAAATGGTTGGCCAAAGCACGATGTTGAACATCCAAATTATGAGCAAGTGTTAGCTAAAATTGTGCATTACGTTCTTATAATAAGCATGTTACTTATGCCTATTTCGGGGCTGATTATGTCGGGCTTTGGTGGGCACGGCGTGGAGGTGTTTGGGCTTGAGCTTATACCGCACAACCCCAACCCAGAAAACCCACAAAAAAGTCTCGCTTTTAACCAAGGCTTAGCAGAGATAGGAAAAACCGTTCACGGTATTACAGCAAATGCGCTATTAGTGGCGTTAGGTTTACACATTGTGGGCGCTTTAAAACACCATATTATTGATAAAGACAACACGCTTACGCGCATGTTTGGCAAAAAGTAAGCTGTTAAAAGTCTTATTTGATCGGTGCTATTTAAGCCGCGATTAAATAAGACTCTCGTCTTACGTGTTTGCTAGTGCGTTTATACGAGCCTTTTCCTTTTTTAGCTTTTACTACTTGTGGTTTAAACACTTTAGAAGTTACTAACGCCGCTAGCGCATTATGATTAATAACACCTCGCCCGGTTTCTACCGCACTATTATTTGCGGCTTTGGTTTTCGATTTTTTAGCCATTTTATTTCCTAACTATTTATAACAATAAGAACCTTAAGAAGTGGCGATTGTATGCCTAATTTTCAACCTTGCAAGTGTTTTAACGCGCTTTTTTCATAATAAATAAGCATTAAAAAAGCGCAGTAGGTAACTGCGCTTAGTAGTAACCTGAACTCTGGATAATAAATCTATCTCTTAACCAGAATTCAGGTTAAATAGGTTTAGCTCAAATAATTAAAATTCAAAGCTTACTTTTGCATAGTAAGTACGCCCGTCAAAGCCATAAGGCAATGCACGTACAGGGTATTTAAATGCACCGTTAGTTATAAAGTTAAGTACTTCGTCGTCACCTAACTCATCCGGTGTTTCATCAAATACGTTGTCTGCGCCTACTGATAAATTAAATATTTCGTTAATTTGGTAGCTTACATTTACATCAACTAACACAGCCGATTCAACTGTACTTGTTGGCTTAAACGACCCCGTAGGCGAAAGCTCCCCTGGTAAAGGGATGTGGTCGTTACCAAAGTACTTAACGTCTGTTTCGCCAAAGTAGTTAAAACGAAGTGTTGTTTGATACGCATCACGCTCGTAGTCAAAGGTAAGGGTTGCACGCTCACTTGGCTGACCGTCGGTAAAAAAGCTACGTTGTAAATCGTCAAACGCCACCGACTCAGGAATACCCTCTTCAGCATTTACGTTATCTATTTTAGTGTCGTTTAGGTTACCCGCAAAAGTGACACCAAAGTTACCGCCCTCTACATCAGTACGGTAAGAGGCAATAATATCAACACCTTGTGTAGTTGAATCTACAGAGTTTGAAAAGTAGTTAGCCTGCACTGCGCCTGTTGCTTGTAAAGCGGCTACAGCTTCATCGCTAAAGGCAACATCATCAGCAGACAGTAAACTACCAAGCGTAATACGGTCTTTAATTTCTACACGGTAAAAATCAACCGTTAACGACAGCTCGCTAGTCACATCGTAAACAAAACCTGCGCTGTAGTTAGTTGATGTTTCAAGCTCTAGGCTATCTACACCCAATGCACTTGGGAAAGCTGTTCCCGTATTTGCAGTAAACGACTGTGTAAGTGTGCCATCTGAACCTAGGTTAGTCGTAAATGCAGTATACCCACTTTGCTGCAGCGATGGCGCTCTAAAACCGGTAGATACTGCACCACGCACTGCAAAGTCATCGTTAAATTCATAACGCGTTGCTAATTTACCAATTAAGTCATCGCCTGCATCTGAAAAGTCTTCATAGCGCAGCGCACCACTTACGTTCCATGCATCAGTGATCATCGTTTCTACATCTACGTAAAACGCGTAACTGTTGCGGTCGCTGTCGTTAGCCGCCTCTGGGCGCAGACCGTTATAAGCCTGAAAGCCACATTGAGCAAATTGATCCGGATCGTTAACCGATGGGTACGAAGTATCCATATTTGCAAGGCCACATGCGTACGACGCTTCATCGCCTGGTACTATTTCGTAGTTTTCTTTACGGTATTCTGCACCCAAAGTGATATACAAAGGCTCACTTCGGCCAATATCAACTATGCCGTTAAAATCTGCATTAACCGTTGTTTGGTCAAACCTAAAGCCACCCGAGTAGCCACCGGTTGGCCCTGCATTTGCGGCTATGTCGGCATCGCTTGCATCTGGGTTATTAAACACATACTCTGCCGCATAAGAGGCATTTAACGTATTGCGTGAAGTAAAGTCGTATTGGTTTTCACCATACACTGCCGATACATCGTATCCCCAATCTGGGGTTATGTCGCCTCTAAAACCAACCGCTACTGAAATATCTTCAGCTTCGTTATAAATGCGAGGTAAAAAGCCATCGCTATATACTTGCGTTACATTTTTAGTCGCTTCGTTATAATTACGGTAAAAACCGTTACCCAGCGCAGTGCGCTCAGAATAACCACCAAATGAATACAATTCGCTTTCGCCCACTGGCAGCGCCATATTATAAAACAACGAGGTAAATTCGCTTTCTGAATTACCTTGGCCCCAACGCACATCTTCACTCAGGGTGCCTGGTTCAACGTTTAACGAGCCACCCGTATCGCGCTCAGCTCTGTTTGTACCATCGGCATCACGATATTCAAGCGATAAGTTAATAAAACCGCCTTCGTTACCTAAATCAAAACCACGGTTTAAACCTGCAGAAAGCGTGTCGCCATCGCCCTCACTGGTGCCACCGTATTGTACGTAACCGGTTGTTACACCCGTTGAATTATTAAGTGATAAGTTAATTACGCCGGCTATTGCATCTGAGCCGTACTGCGCTGCTGCGCCATCGCGCAATACTTCTACGCCTTTAAGTGCAGTAAGCGGAATCGCGTTCATATCGGTGCCCGCAGCACCCGCACCTACCGTGCCATTTAAACCAAAAATAGATTGATTATGACGGCGCTTACCGTTTACCAATACTAACGTTTGATCGGGCTGTAAGCCGCGCAGCGTGGCAGGTCTAAATAAATCTGAGCCATCAGACACTTGTGTACGAGAAAAGTTAAACGATGGAGCCGTTGCTTGCAGGCTCTGCCCTAGCTCTGTAAAGCCACCTTTGTTTAAATCATCAGCGTCTATTAAATCAATAGGTGACGAAGACTCAGTAGAGGTGCGATTAGATACGCGCGACCCTAATACAGATATTTGTTCGATATTTTGTGCAGCCTCTAAAGGTGCTTCTTGGGCGCTTACAATGCTTGGTGCGCTTACGGCAAACGCAACAGCTGCAGCTAATGAATTTAAACGATATGTTGACATAGTGACGACCCTGTTTAGTGTGTTCTTTAATATTTGTTATTGCGATGTAACGCATCGCTTGTAGAACATCCTAGCAACATATGCAAATAAAAAGAAATGAAAAAAACTAAATAATAGGTCTAACTATGCAAAAAATTCTAAAAACCACAAAATAACACTTAAACTTGTTCAAAACGCATTCAATTTGGGAATTTAATTTCACCCATCGATTTGGTTAACACTTTATTTACAACAAATTTATTGCGCTTTCTTCTGCTTTTACGGGTAACCAACAACAAATGGTAGTACCTGTTCCTAAAGTACTGCTAACTTCTATTTTTCCGCCATGTTCTTGCAAAATAAAGTTAACAACTGTCATTCCTATTCCTAACGAATGTGCTGTATTTTTTGTACTAAAAAAAGGCTTAAACAGATGCATTTGAGTATTTTCGTCCATTCCACAACCGTTATCTTTCACTTTTATACATACACCTTCATTTTGCTGCGTTACGCTTAGAGCAATAATGCTCCCTTTTTCTAGGTCATGCGCGCACGCTTGTTGCGCATTTAATAACAACTCTACAAAAATTTGGTGAATTGACGATAACTCTCCCCAAATGAGCGGTAATTGTTCAAAATTGGTTTTTATTTCACAGTATTTAAGCTGTCCTTGTAGTACCTCTAAAGCAGAGCATGCAACCTCACTCACATCTAAATATTGCTTATTATGTGAGTATGTAAATTGGCTAAGATTTAATAAATTGTGTACGGTTTGCTTTATGCGCTTTAAACCCTCTAGGCTTTCGCTTAATTGAGAGTAAATTTCATGGACGTTCCACGCATGTTCGTATTGCTTTTTTAAATCAGCTAATACGTTTTTATATTGCCCAGCATTTAATTGGCCAGTTAAAAACTGCTCGTTATAGTGAAGGGATTTAGATAAAAGAGGGCTAATATATTGCAGGCTTTCTATATTACTAATTACATACGAGAGCGGATTATTGATTTCGTGCGCTATACTGCAAGACAAATCCCCCACGCTTGCCATTTTGTCGGCCTGAACAAACATTTTCTGATACAAAGAGAGCTCAGCAGCATTTTTATTAAGTTCGTTATTTAACACAACTAACAGTTGGCTTTTATCTTCAAGCAGTTGTTCTGCGGCTAGGCGCTTTCGTTGCTCATCTAAAAAAGCCTGTTTATAGTCCTTGGTCACCGTGCTCATCCTATTCGCTCCATAAATATGCATCCATGTATAACGTTTAGTTTGCCATACGTATTTATGCAAACTAGAAGCAATTTTTAGACTATGCTTATTATTTTAGAAGGTAGCACTATGACCCAACCAGCAGATCCTGCACATTCAATCACTGCCGTAGACGTACTTTGTGTTGATGACGACGAAATTGTTCTGCGCTCTCTAACCTCTTTATTAAAAAATAATAACTTTAGTTTTATAACCTGCAAAAGCCCAGTGCAAGCGCTTGAGCTTTTAAGCAGCCACGAATTTAGCTTAATCATTAGCGACATGAAAATGCCCACCATGAACGGCGCGCAATTTTTAGAGCAGGCTCGTAACAAAGCCCCCGAAACACAACGTATTTTATTAACAGGTTACGCCGAAATAGAAACCACTTTAGCCGCTGTTAACCTTGCGCAAATTAACGGCTACATACAAAAGCCATGGCAAAACGATATGCTTTTGCGCAGCATTAACGATAGCATCGAGAAATTTCAGTTAAAAAAGCAAAACAAACAGCTTGAGCTGCAAGTAAAGCAACAAAATAAAGAACTTCTGGAACTAAACAATTCATTAGAGCAACGAGTAGACAAACGCACCAAACAAATTAAGCAGGTGCTTAAGCAACTAGAAGAGGCTAACGAGCGCGAAAAAAACGAACATAAAGCCACCGTAGAGCTGCTTTATAACTTTATAAATGCTAACCCTTATTTAGATGGCAACAGAGCACAAAAGATTGCCGACACGTGCACGCAAATAGCGCTGTATTTAAACCTATCGCAAAAAAGTATAGATTTAGCCCCAATGGCGGGTTACTTAGCACAAATAGGCTTGCTTGCCATGGACCCAGAGCTCTATAAAAAGCCAGTAAGTCGGCTGAGTGAGCAACAGCGCAAAGCTTTTTACACTCACCCTAGCACCGCACAATTAATGCTTATGCCTGCTATTCACTTACACGATGTATCCGATGCAATTTACCATCAATATGAACGATTTAATGGTAATGGCTTACCAAAGGGGCTAGCTGGGAACGATATACCTATTGGCGCCATGGTACTTAGCGTGGCTCGCGATTATTGGAACGCATTTGAGCAAAGCCAAGGTTCTACCGATAAAGAGCGCCACAGCGATGCCCTCGAAACCGTAAAAATGTACAGCGGCACTTTTTACCACCCTAAAATTGTGCGCGCACTTGAAGCAAGCCATAGCAAATTAAACGAGCAGCTTAATAATGCCGGCTCAATTATGATATGCAGCGCTAAAGAGCTAAAAGCCAATATGATTTTAGGCCACACGTTGCACAGCCACAGCGGTATAATGCTATTACCTAAAGGCCACGTGTTTGGTAGAAAATCCATCGACAAGCTACAACAACTAGAAACCAAAAAACCAACCCCATTTAGAATAATGGTAAAAAGCGCTAAATGATTGATCTAAACTGTGCTTTTTTTCGTTACAATGGCCGTATATAAGCTAAACTAATTCAAACAGGTACCTATTGAGTTGGGTATATTTTTTAAACTGTTTAATACCAATCCGCTTAATTAAGTGATTTATTTTAAGGGTGGAAAAACGTGTTGATAGCTAGACAAAAACTCGCTATTTAGTTGTACTAAATGAGAATTTTTTAACGCTGATAGCAACCCGTTTAGCCCCGCAAAATGATTAAGTATTAGTATCACATTGCTTTAAGGAGCACACCGTGTCGCGATTTTCTGCTGTTACTGACAATCCCCACGACGGGCGTTTTAATCAAAAAACAGGCATTTTACTCACCAATTTAGGTAGTCCAGACGCGCCTACCCCAGCAGCACTGCGTACCTACTTACGCGAGTTTTTATCAGACCCCCGTATTGTAGAAATACCACGTTTAGTGTGGATGATAATACTTCACGGTATAATCTTGCGTATTCGCCCTAAGCGCTCAGCAAAACTGTACAAAAGTATTTGGACTGAAAACGGCTCGCCGCTTACGCATATTACCCGCCTACAACGCGACAAACTAAACGCGCTATTAAAAGAGCAAGGTTATACCAATACCGAGGTTGTAATGGCCATGCGTTACGGTAACCCTTCAATAGAAGCAGGCCTTGAGCAGCTGCGCGACAAAGGCCTTACGCGTATTATTGTATTACCGCTTTACCCACAATACTCAAGCCCGACAACCGGCTCAACATTTGATGCCGTTTCAAGAGTGTTACAAAAGTGGCGCTGGGTGCCAGAGCTCCATTTTGTAAATGGTTATCACAAAAACACCACTTACATAGACTCATTAGCAAGCAGCATAAGCGAAGATTTAGAAAAAAACGGCATGCCACAAAAACTCGTTTTTTCATACCACGGTATGCCTAAACTGTTTTTAGATAGAGGCGATCCATACCACTGCCTATGTTTACAAACCACGCGCTTGGTGATGGAAAAACTTGGCCTTGATAAAGACAAAGCCATTAGCACATTTCAAAGCCGCTTTGGTAAAGCCGAATGGTTAAAGCCATACACCGACGCCACGCTTGCATCGCTCCCTGATGAAAACATTACCGATATAGCAATTTTAAGCCCAGCTTTTAGTGCCGATTGCCTAGAAACACTCGAAGAGCTTGAAGAAGAAAACCGTGAAATATTTGAAAACGCCGGCGGCGAAAAATACCGTTACATAGCCGCTTTAAACGACAGAGACGATCACATCAACGCTTTATATAATGTGCTAAAACCAATGCTTTAAACGCATTTTTATTGTCTAAATCTAAAAAAGCGGTGTTAATTTTAACACCGCTTTTTTAATGCGCAGGTAAGCATTTATTAACTGCCATAGCCAATTTCACGCGAGCAGGCTTCCCGCCTACAATTTTCACTTCTCATTTACTCCTCCATCCCTTCTCTTTGTGCGTTTTGTATTAAAGATCAATTAATCACAAAGAGGTTTAGAGGCGCTACGCTTTTAGAGAAGTAACTTGCATCTCGCGCGAGCAAGCTTCGCGCTTACCTACAAAATTAACACCGAGGTAAATTGCCTTGTAGACGCACATTGCTTTCGTTTAAAAGCAACGCTTTTGCCTGTTTTAACCTATTCCTTAACGCTTTTATTTAACCTTTACGAGTGATCATCAACGTACACACCCCAGCAATTATTCCCCAAAACGCAGAACCCACCGAGAGCATGGTTAAATCAGATGCGGTTACCAAAAACGTTACTATTGCGGCCTCGGTATATTGGGCTGAACTTAACGCTTGTTGCAAACTATTAGCAATGGTGCCAAATAACGCAATCCCTGCTAAAGCCAAAATTAATGCCTGCGGTAAACTTGCCACTAAGCCAACGAGCGTTGCCGCGCATAGTGCCATAACAATATAAAAAACCCCTGCAGCTATACTTGCCCAATAGCGTTTATCGGAGCTTTTATCGGCCTCATCGCTCATACAAATAGCAGCGGTAATAGCCGCTAAATTAATAGAGTACGTACCAAATGGAGCCGTTAAAATATTAATAAAACCGGTTACATTGAGCGTGGCCGAAATAGGCGCTTTATAATTATGAGCCTTTAATACAGCAATACCCGGTAAATTTTGAGAGGTCATGGTCACTATATAAAGTGGCAGGCCAATACTTATGCACGCTTGCAAATTAAAATGCGGCTTTATGTATGTAAACTCACTTAGTTTCCAGTGGATAGCACCCGTATCAATATGCCCCATTTGCCACGCCAGTATTACACCTGCAACTAAAACACTTAGCATGGCAAAACGCGCAAAAAAGCGTTTTCCTAAAAAATACATAAGCACCATTAAGCCAATAACCAGTGGTAGCTCATTCATAAAATTAAATACATCTATACCAAAAGTGACCAACACGCCTGCCAGCATGGCACAAGCAAGCTCGCTTGGTATTCTGTTCATTATTTTTTCAAACCAACCCGTAATCCCCGATACAAAAACCAATGTAGCGGCAAACATAAATGCACCAACGGCTTCATTTAAATGGTAGCCTTTTGCGCTTGAGATAAGTAAAGCCGCCCCAGTGGTAGACCACGCAATTAAAACCGGCACTTTATAATAATATGATAGCCCAATGGTGGTTATGCCCATTACCAGCCCTAACATTAAAAGCCAGCTTGCCACTAAGTCGGGTGTGCCGCCAAGGGTAATAACAACTTGATAGATAAGCGCAATAGAGCTTGAAAAACCTATAATAACAGCCACTAATCCTGCAGTTGCACGATTAAGTAGCTGATCAGAAATCGCCATAAAATCCCTCTTAAATTCAGATTTTTATGCTCACAACATACGTTGCCTATTTACGCTTTGCAATTAGCGTTTACGCTATTAAGCGTGAAAAATATTCATTATTTTAAAAAAATTTTTACCTATAAAGTGAACGCACTTAATTGCCAGATTAAAAATAAATATATTTTTTAGCGTCCGTCTATACCTCGCTAAAACCCTAGCAAAACTCATCCTGTAAAGTAAAAAATTTAAAATCCAAAACAGGTAAACTGTTTATTTACAATCATTTACAAAAAGCAAAAGCAGCACTTTAATACTATACACCCCAACTTGATCTAATTCTTCATATGATATAAAACATAACAATTAGTTAACCAAAAACCCCATAAGAGAAACAAATGAAACGCGCTCTTTTAATAACTGTTGCCTTTGGACTATCTGCTTTTGCTATTTATAAGCTGCTATTTAATACCGAAAAAGTACAGCAGGTAACAGCCCCTGTTGCAGTAGATATAGTGCCCGTTGACTCTAAATTTGCAGCCAATAAAAAAGCACCTCAGCCTATAGATATGAGCAAAGATCCTGTTAACGTACAGCCTCAAACAATTAATGAGCCAGCACAAAGCAGTCAGTTTGAAGCCATTAATGAGGTATCTGAAAAAGCCAAAGAGGTACTTACCAACGCCAAGGTGCTGCCAAGCGATTTAAACAACGAAGCTTACATAGAGTTTGACCTAAACACATTGCAAGCGCTCGAAACTGGCGACTCATTTGATATTTCAATCCCGCAAACCGCCGAAACCTACAGCGCCGAAATCACCTCGTTATCTGAGGCTAGTAATGGCGATAAAAGCATATTTGGCCAAGTAATAGGTGCCAATGGGCAACTCCACACCACAGTTATGACCGTAGGAAACGACGCAATTTATGGACAATTTACCGCACCTAGCGGCAATTACGTTTTTGAAAGCAAAGGTAAATATGGCTGGATTGCAGCAAAACGCGACTTATACAAAAGCCACATAGAGCATCACGTAGATGCACCCACGCCAAAAACAGATAAAACCATAGATATGTTTGCCCCCAAAAAAACCGAACAACCCAACATGCAGTAACCCAACTAGGGCGTGTTGACCTTTGCGGATTGAAATTTGTTCAATCTAGGGGCGATTAAATCGCGGCGCGAGGTTTGTAACCTAGTGGGCTAAGT
>NZ_LKDU01000056.1:0-10182 GCF_001401855.1 Pseudoalteromonas sp. P1-7a
GGAAATTGGTTGCGGGAGCCGGATTTGAACCGACGACCTTCGGGTTATGAGCCCGACGAGCTACCAGGCTGCTCCATCCCGCGCCTGTAATTTCTTTGAAATAGTTTCGTGTTAATAACGAGCCTGTTTCGAAGAGAGCGCTATAATATAGGAATAAACTTATATTGCAAGGCTTTCACTCGTTAATTGCGTTCAACCGAACAAAAAGCAATCAAACCACTCTTTAAATCGCTATCTTTGATGCGGGCTTATCATTTTTTGAAACTCCCAATCTGGGTGTCCCATCACAATAAAATCTGGATTTTCGGTGCTCTCACGCTGGTTATATGTAAGCGGGTTAAACTCTGCATCGGTAATACACCCGCCCGCCTCTTCTACAATCACTTGTGACGCGCCGGTATCCCACTCGCCAGTAGGGCCAATTCGTAAAAAGCAGTCAGCTTTACCCTCGGCAACAATACATGCTTTTAGCGAGCACGAGCCTACAGCAATAGTGGCAAATTGCGTATTTAAATACTGACTGACCGCTTCAATTTTTTGTCTACGGCTTACTGCTAGCGTTAGGTTATCGGGTGTTGCTACCGACATTTTTGTATCGCTACCATTTTCTCGTTTAAATGCCCCCTGATTAGCAGTAGCAAAGTAAGTAATGCCTTTTGCTGGCCAATGGATCACACCTAAAACGGGGTGGTTATTTTCAATAAGCGCAATATTAACGGCAAAGTCACCACTTTCTAAAATAAACTCGCCCGTGCCGTCCATCGGATCTAATAACCAATAGCGTTGCCAGTCTTGTCTTTGGGCAAGTGCCGGAATAGGCGTCTCTTCTGACATAATAGGAATCTCGGGCGCAAGGTCTTTTAAACCTGCAACGAGCACATCGTTAGACGCTAAGTCTGCTTTTGTGACGGGCGTAGCGTCTGACTTTTCTTGTTGGCCAATATCATCTTTTTTATAAATAGCCATAATGGCATCGCCTGCTCGTTGTGCAAGCTCTATACAAGGCTCTAGTAGTTTATTCATTTGCAGCTCCAGACGCTAAATACTTATTTAATAATAACAAAGCGGCAACACTGCGAGCTTCGGTAAAATCGTCTTGCTCTAATAATGACTGCCAATCTGTTAATGGCCACTTAACAACCACTAGCGGTTCAGGCTCATCCCCTTCTAACGTTTGCGGGTATAGCTGCTTAGCAAATAAAATATGCATAGTTGCGTTAAAGTAACTTGGCGCCATTGATACTACTTTTAATGGCTCAAAAAATTCAGCGCCAAAACCCACTTCTTCTTTAAGCTCTCTGTTTGCAGCTTGTTGGGGCGTTTCGCCTGGGTCTATTAAGCCTTTAGGAAAACCTAATTGGTAGTCGTTCGTGCCTGCACAATATTCACGTACCAGTAGCATTTCGTTGTCCGCAGTTATTGGCACAATCATTACAGCCCCACGGCCACCGCCGCGTATTCGCTCATACTGGCGCTCTTCGTCATTAGAAAACTTAAGCTCTAATGATTCAACAGTAAATAAACGGCTTTTAGCAACTACATTATTACTAATAATTTGCGGTGGAGTTGGGTGCTTTTTCTGTGTCATTGGCGTTATTTTGCTATCATGGCAGTTGTGCTTAATCATAAACTTTTCACAAGGAAAAGCCCATGCTAAATTGGTCAAAAATCGATACCGTTTTACTTGATATGGACGGAACATTACTCGATTTGCATTTCGATAGTCACTTTTGGCTTAACGTTGTTCCAGAACAACTTGCACGCACTCGCAATATCACCCTTGATGAAGCAAAAGCCGATATGCACAAACGCTACCAAGCGGTAAGTGGCCAAATACAGTGGTATTGTTTAGATTATTGGGAAGAACAGTTAAAGTTGCCGATAATGGAACTAAAACGTCAAACCCAACACCTAATAAAAGTACGCGAAGATGTGCCTCACTTTTTAACTGAGTTAAAAAAAGCAGGTAAAGAGCTGATTTTGTTAACTAACGCCCACCCTGAAAACGTCATGCTCAAATTTGAACACACCGCGATAGATAATTATTTAGATGGCGTGGTGTCGACTCACCAATACGGCGTGAGTAAAGAGCAGCAAAGTTTGTGGCATCAAGTACAAAAAGACTTAGGGTTTAATAAGCAGCGCACTTTGTTTGTTGATGACAGTGTGCCTGTTTTAAATGCAGCCCGAGAATACGGCATAGAACATTTACTTGCGGTTGCTAACCCTGATAGTAAGCAACCACATAATGTAATAGCCGATTACTTAAACGTAACCGACTACCGCACTATTATATAATTAGCTTTTTGGGTAACGAGCTTCCAAACCTTGGTATACTAACTTTGCAAAGTCGGCATGTTCGGTATCAAGGCTTTTTACGACTTCAACCAAATGCTCGTTATCTTCTTGACCGTTCCACACTTTAATGTAGCTGCCATCTTTGTAGCCATGATCTTGGCGGAAAAAGTTTAACGTATTTTTCCCTACGTAACCCCGGTATAAATCGTCAATATCCATCCCTATTTGCGCCATACACCCTGCAAATGCAGCAGCGTTAAAGGTTTTGTTAGCCACTGCTGAAGCGGCTAATACTTCAAGCGTTTGTTTAAAATCTTCTGCGGCTTGAGGCGCGCTAAGTTCTTTCTCCAACTGTTTAGCTAATTCTTCGTAGGGTGTTGTTCCATCGATTCTTAATGACAAACCAAAATGAAATATATCAACCAATTCTAAAATGACTTGCTCAGTATCTGGGGTTTGCTTTTTCCACCACTTCCAACCGTAGTGGTCTAGCATTTCTGCACACTCTACCCAAATGGCTCTATACCACTCAAAACCTTGGCTAAACCATTGCTCATGAACCTTAGTATTCATGGCATTTTGCATTTCTAGCATAACGACTAGCTTATTTAAATTGGCAGACATATTCATTCCTGACGTTTTTGATTGGTGTAATAGTACAGATAAAAAAAGCGCAATGCATCAGCACTATTTTAATAATTCTGGTTTTACTTTGAGCCGCTAAAGTCAGCCCAAGATTCAATTAAATCTATAAAATCTTCAAAGCCACAACCACTCACTAGGCCATTTTCTTCAAGCATTAAGTCATCATCTTGATAGGCAACTAAGTCTTCACTGCCTTGGTGTAGGGCATGGGCTTCAAATAAGGCTTCGTCTTTAGAGAGTATTAAGTCTATTTCTTGGCCTTTTAACGTTATTGGCTCGTAGCTTGTTTTAACTGAGTTGATAAGTGCTTGTACCATCGCCACTTTTTCTTTGCCAATTTCTTCATTTAACCAGCGGCCAATTAGGGCATGCTCGCTGCTTATTTTAATGCGCAGCCCGCTAATAGGGTCACGTATAAATTGATATTCCATAATTTTTACTTATAAAACGCTAATGCACTAATTATACCCATAAATAGCCCTGAACACCGCCCCTAAAACGCAAAATAGCGCCAATGGGCGCTATTTAAATAGGTGGCATAAAAGCTAACTTCGCGATCTAAAACGTGCAGCATCTATAATCGACCATAAATAAATAATAGGCACAAGTACAAAGCCTACCAATACATAAATAAGTGCGTAACTAATTATAATAGCTAGCGCAAAGAAGATAGCAGCTAAAATACGCCCTTGTACCAGTTGCCCTAAACCAGGAAAAAATATATTACACAACGCCGCAATTACATTACCGCCAGAACCTTGATCAGCCATACTTACCTCTGTAGTTAATTAATTTTAAATTTTAGTTATTTACTTACTATCACACTTTATGCCAATTTTTTAAAGCTTAAAAATCAATTAGTTAAACTAGCACAAAATAACTGATTTAGTGTTTTTTACTAAATATAGGTCAATTTGATTATTTTTATTCTTAATTACAGTTACTTAACAGCATAAATAAACAGCTAAGCAATTAGTTTTACAAGTATTTTTAGAATAGCTGTTCATAAAAACAGTATTTTATTTAGCCTAACAAAAACACCTGTTATACTCCCTCTCATTATTGATTGAAAAGGCGTAACGATGGACGTTTCTGAATTACTCGATGGCTTAAATGACAAACAACGCGATGCCGTTGCAGCCCCACTACAAAACATGCTGGTATTAGCAGGTGCTGGTTCGGGTAAAACACGTGTTTTAGTTCATCGTATCGCGTGGTTAATGCAGGTTGAGCAAGCTTCTGCTTATAGTATTTTTGCGGTTACCTTTACTAATAAAGCCGCTAAAGAAATGCGCACCCGTGTTGAAGAAACCCTAAAAGCCCCCGTGGGAGGCATGTGGATTGGTACATTCCATGGTTTATCACACCGTATTTTGCGCGCTCATCATCGTGAAGCAAACCTACCAGAAGCCTTTCAAATTTTAGACTCTGACGATCAACTAAGAATGATCAAGCGCTTATTAAAGTCAATGAATATTGATGATAAAAAATGGCCAGCTAAACAATTTGGCTGGTACATCAGCGCTAAGAAAGATGAAGCCCTGCGTCCTAAAGATATTCAAGCCTACGATATAAACGAGCAAATGATGCTGCGTGTATATGCAGCCTATCAAGAAGCATGTGACCGCGCTGGTTTAGTCGATTTTGCAGAAATACTGCTACGTAGCTACGAGGTTCTTAAAAATAACCCTACGCTACTTCGCCATTACCAGCAGCGCTTTGCCCACATGCTGGTAGACGAATTCCAAGATACCAATACCATTCAATACGCATGGTTAAAGCTACTTGCAGGCGATACGCAAAGCATTATGATTGTAGGCGACGATGACCAAAGTATTTACGGTTGGCGCGGCGCTAAAATAGAAAATATAAAGCGTTTTTTAACAGACTTTAATGCTGAAACTATTCGCCTTGAGCAAAACTATCGCTCAACCGCAACCATTCTAAAAGCATCTAATGCGCTTATAAAAAATAATGCAGAGCGCATGGGTAAAAGCTTGTGGACCGATGGCAACGAAGGCGAGCCGATATCAATTTATGCAGCCTTTAACGAGCTAGACGAAGCCCGCTTTGTAAGTAGTAAGCTACGCAGCTGGTTAAATGCCGGTAATGCGCTGCAAGACGCCGCCATTTTATACCGCAGTAACGCGCAATCTCGTGTACTCGAGGAAGCCATGCTTCAAGAAGGCTTAAAATACCGTATTTACGGCGGTATGCGTTTCTTCGAACGTCAAGAAATTAAAGATGCGCTATCGTACTTACGATTGGTAGGAAACCGCCAAGACGACGCCGCATTTGAGCGTGTAATTAACACCCCTGCGCGCGGTATTGGCGATAAAACTCTTAGCCATATACGCGACTGTGCGCGTGCTGAGTCGCTGCCTCTTTGGTACGCGGCTAAAGCAATTGTTGAACAACAGCATTTATCGGGTCGTGCGGCAAGCGCTGTTACAAAGTTTGTAGAGTTGGTCGAACACATAGAAGATAAAATTAGCGACCTTACACTACAAGAGCAAGCCAAATACACGATTCAAACGTCTGGTTTAATGGCTATGTATCAAGCTGAAAAAGGCGAAAAAGGCCGCGCTCGCGTAGAAAACTTAGAAGAGCTTATCAGTGCATGCGATCAGTACGAGCTCCCTGAAGAAGAAGAGTTTAGCTCACCATTACAGGGCTTTTTAGCCTACACCTCGCTTGAATCTGGTGAAGGCCAAGCGGATGAGCACGAAGACGCTGTACAAATGATGACTCTTCACTCTGCTAAAGGATTAGAGTTTCCACTTGTGTTTATGGTGGGCGTTGAAGAAGGTATGTTCCCATCGCAGCAAAGTAATGAAGAATCAGGGCGCTTAGAAGAAGAACGCCGCCTCTGTTACGTGGGTATGACCCGTGCAATGGACAAGCTTTACATAAGCCATGCCGAAAGCCGCCGTTTATACGGCCAAGAGAAATACCACAGCCCATCGCGATTTTTACGCGAAATACCCGAAGACTGCGTAGAAGAAATTCGTATTAAAACGCAGGTATCGCGACCACCTGCTGCTGGGCGCTTTAGCGCGTCAGTAAGCCATGCAGCTTTTGAAGAAAGTGGGTTTAACTTAGGTCAACGTGTACTGCACGCTAAATTTGGTATTGGCACTGTGCTAAATTACGAAGGCAGTGGCGCACAATCGCGTGTACAAGTTAACTTTGACGACCTTGGCAGCAAATGGCTAGTGACCGCATATGCACGACTTCAAGCTGTATAAGCACTATGTTGAACAATTAACACAGCAACTAACTGACGCAAAACATCGTCAGTTAGTACTTATCACAGGCCAAGCCGCTTGGTGCTACGAGCTACTAAGCACATTAACAGACTCAGATAATGTAAAACTGCTGTCAAACAGCGGCATTGCTAATTCAAGTTGGCCTGAGCATACCCATGAACTACTTGGACAAGAGTTTATTCATGCCGTTTATGATGGCTTTAGTGGCATTTACCCCGATAAATTTGCTGCCCTTGCCGGTACCATAAAAGCAGGCGGTTTGTTATTTTTATTACTGCCTGACTTACAAAGTTTAGCCTCTTGGCAAGACCCTGCACTTAAAAGCGTGCAATCTCATGGAAGTAGTAATCGGCAAAGCTATTTTAATTTACGTTTTTCTCGCCTTTTACAAACGCTACCCGTCATACACTTTGATGAACACACTGACTTTAAACAGCCGCCGATCAAAAGCAATGTAACGAATAAAATTGAGTATCAGGCGCAGCAACAATGCGTTGAACAAATAATTAAGGTGGCCACAGGCCGCGCGAACAGGCCTTTAATTATTAATGCCGACAGAGGGCGAGGAAAATCAGCCGCGCTTGGTCTTGCAGCCGCAGCATTACATGATAAAAAAATCATTGTATGCGCAACACAATTCAGAGCCACCCATAGCTGTTTTAAGCATTTAGCTAAAACCTTACAGGTTGAATACAAGGCTCAGCAAAAACATTTAGCTAATTTACAATACATGGCCCCAGATGCACTGCTTAATCAGTTGCCGCAATGTGAACTATTACTGGTCGATGAAGCCGCCGCAATCCCTGTACCACTACTATTCGCCATGTTAAAGCACTACCCGCGTATAGTCTTTGCAAGCACCTTGGTAGGTTACGAGGGTAATGGCCGAGGCTATACCATTCGTTTTACGCAACATATTAAAGCAAATTACAAAGCGGCAAAAGTTGTAAACTTAGAAGACCCTATACGTTTTGCCAATAGCGACCCTCTTGAGCAACATGTACGCACACTCTTTGCTTTAGATGCACAATATAAAGAATACCCGCCCGCATTAAATAGCATTGAGCACGTTGAAGTCACTCAACAGCAACTCGTTGATAATGAGTCTTTACTGCAGCAAATAGTTGCGCTGCTCGCACTTGCCCATTATCAAAGCAGTGTTAACGATTTACGCCACTTACTTGATGCCCCAGCGCAAAGACTGTTTATTAGTAGATGCGACATGCATGTTGTGGGAGTGTGTTTAATAGCTGTTGAGGGCGGTATGGATGCAGAGTTAGCTAAGCAAGTAATCAGTGGTGAGCGGCGCCCACAAGGGCATTTAATGGCACAATCACTCGCGCAATTAAGCGCACAGCCAAGCTATTTAACAAAACAAAGCGCACGCGTTATTCGTATAGCTGTTGCACCTAACCTGCACCAACAAGGCGTAGGTAAAGCATTGCTAGCGCATTGCCAGCATCAGCTAACACCCACCTGTAGTTATATAGGTGCAAGTTTTGGGGCTACAGCCGGGCTTTTACATTTTTGGCAATCTCAAGGCTTTAGTACTGTTAAGCTAGGTTATCAGCGAGATAAAAGCACCGGTGAGCACTCAGCCCTTGTTGTTAAAGCATTAGACACATCCCCGCAGGGCTTACATACCTTAGCTCAGCAATTTAAAAGTGATTTGTTTTATGGTTTATTAACGCACTTTAGCCAACTCGACAGTGAGTTAGTCAGTGAGCTAATAAGTAAATTTCTCGATGAATCTAGCGTGCCCAGCCCACCTATTAACACTGCAATTAGTGCAATAAATCGCTTTAATACCGCGCCAAAACTATGGTATTTATTTAACCACTCACCGTCCTGCCTAATGGCAACTAAAAGTGAAGATCGCCACTTGCTGATACAAATGGTATTACAAAACCACAATAATGAGCAGCTAATCAAACAACACCGCCTAAGTGGGAGAAAAGCATTAGAGCAGCAATTTAAACTCGCTGTTAAATCACTAATTAAAAAACCACTCAACCTTTAAGCTATTTATCCATTTTGTTCTATCCTTAAAGCATTACAAGGCAATTAAAGATAAAGGTATGGAATTCATAAACTTTCAAGTGGGCTGTAAAACCATTTCACTTAAAATTCTCGATATTTTACTCACCGAGCGGTTTGATAATAACCTCACTACATTGCCAAATAACAATAAGAGCTTTATTGGTGTAAAAGACTACATGGAAACACCTACGCCAGTGTTCGACCTAGGTGTTATTTTAAATGGCAGCTCTACAGAGCAAAGTAATAAAAAAGCACTTAATGAGCTAAGAACCTGGCAAGCCTCGCTTAATGATTGGTTTAGCCAATTTGAAAAAAGCATCGCGCAGCAGAGTCAGATAATAACGAACGATAAAATTCAGCTGCACAACATCGCCGTATTTTATAAAGAGTTTAAAACCGACAACAGTGACCTAAAAACTATCATAGAAAAATTTGATGAGCCTTTTCAAGCGCTAGTTACAGCAACAGATCACGCAGTTAGTGCTCATAGCGAGCAGGACTATAAACAAGCCAGTAAATATGTAGCGAGTATAAAGCGCAATAGCTTTATGCAATTGCAACGACTGTTTGATGCGGCAAAAGAGCAAATAACACTCGACTATAAACCTATTATTGTTTTTACTACTAAAGACGGGCTCAACCCACATATCGGGTTACTAGTAGATAAAGTAGAGGACAATATAGATTATAAAAAAGAAGACATTAAGCCACTCGATAAATTAACCGAAGTAGGCTTTGATATAGACCCGCAAACCAAAGGCATGATGCGAGGGCTAATAAAGTTAGCCGAAAAACACAGTGTTTTAATAGATCCTAGCGCAATATTTAGACCTGATCATTTAGCACAAGAGGAAGACGAAGAAACACAAGCGTATGGTTTATTCTAAAAATAAAAAGCCGAGAAGATTCTCGGCTAATTAACTTATAGCAACACGTTATACAGTAGCAATAATATCTTCAACTGGTAAACGCGCTTTAGGTTTGCCAAAGTTCCAGTCTTCTTCTTCAACAGGGTAACCCATTGCAAGTGCCACTTCACAAATATGGCCATCTAGCTCTTCGCTAAACTTCTCGCCAATTAACTCTGGGTCAACACCTTCCATGGGTGTAGATGCAATATTTAAACGCGCCAGTGTATGCATAATGTTACCCAGTGCTAGGTAAACCTGTGCTTTAGTCCAGCTGCCATTATAGCCATTTTCATCTGTATTCATTTCTGCAAAAGCATAAGCACCCATAAAGCTCTCACGTAACTCTGCTGGTAAATGACCAGAGCTCACTTCGACATCCACACGTTTAACAAACTTCTCCTTAGTAAATTTAGGATCATAAGCTAATAACAGCGTATGCGATGCTTCTTTTGCATGAAGTTGATTGAATTGATGCTTGTTAGCAAATGTATCGTGTAAACGCTGCTTTGCTTCGTCACTTTCTACCAATACAAACTTCCAAGGTTGAGAGTTGATCGAAGAAGCAGACAAGCGAATAGCTTCTTTAATTACGTCAATATCTGCTGATGAAATACGTTTGTTCACATCGTACTTTTTAGCCGTATAACGGTTATGTAAGTCTTTAATAATCTGATGAGACATGCTTTTCTCCCCTTTGTGAGGTATGTAAATACAAGATGGAGCAAGTCTATAGTACTTGATGCCAATTGATAATTAGCTGAATACTTAAAAGACTTTCTAAAAAAAATTGATAATAGACCAAACCCATATCATTTTGGGTAACAGTTTTATTGCTGCGGGATCGGGCGTTACTAAAAATGTAGAGGCAAATACAGTTGTTGCGGGTAACCCTGCTCGTGAAATAAGAACACTATAATTTTAATCAATATGTTTTTTTAGCGTTGGGAGTCACTAGCTCGCCTGACCTAGATGGTAGGTGTTGGATGGGTATGTATTACGTGTGCTTATTTTCAGATAGC
>NZ_LKDU01000057.1:0-8285 GCF_001401855.1 Pseudoalteromonas sp. P1-7a
TACCAGATTAAATTTTACGCTGGTGTGGATGTGATACGTAGGCGCGATTTTATATCGCACTTGTAGACGTTAAGCTTGCTCACGTTAGACGCGCAGCTTCTCATTACTTAATAAATTAACATTGTAAAAGCCTGCTTTTAAACGCCACCAAGTTACGATTTTAACAAAACAAACTAAAATTTATGTGGCTTAAATGGCGCTTTTAACCATTTTGAATAGTCATGATTAAACGCAGGAAACTGTTTAAATAACATCGCGTTTAATTGAGCTTTCGAGAGCTTGTTACAGGGATTTTTCTGCTCAGCCAGCATAATATTTTTAAGTAATAATCTGCCTGATTGGGTATCCATTAAAAAATAAATTGCAGCCCAGCTACTAGCGTAAAGCATACTACTGTCGCCTTTTTGCCACGTATCATTTAACCCCGTTAACCGATTAAGTCTAAGCACGTTTTTAATAAGCTTATTATTACGTACCCAGGTTTGATTAGGCTCTACAATAGCAGTTTGCATATTGTTATGGGTAAACTCAAAATACTCAGCAAACCCTTCATTTAACCACCTAGGCGTGTACCCTAAAACTGCTTTATTAATGGCATGCACTGCTTCGTGCACTGCCGTTCTCATGGTGTTTTGTTCGCCACTAAAATTAATAAACGCAGAGTTAGTTGCATGAAAATACATTCCTGCTGTATTTTCTGGGTTGCCGCCATTGTTAGTAATAGCGGCGTTATAAGCCCTACGATTAGGTAATACCGTTAAATTTAGCTTTACTTTTTTTAAGGCATGCGTGCCAATAATTTGTCCATACACCTTAAATACGGTATTGAGTTTTACTTGTAGCTTTTGGTTAAATGAAGGCGGCAAATTAGGTGTGTTTAGATTAAGGTCAAAATAATCCAGTGGCTCAGAAAAATTACTCTCGTACGTTGCTACAGCAAAGTTAGGCTTAGTATCACTAAAATGCGTAACTCCCGCCTTATCGGTCCAAGTGTATATATCGCCGTTACGTTTATATTTTACCTCGCCTAAAGATACATCTGTACATTGTGTTTTATCTGCTTGAGGCGAGTGGTTCCATGCAGGTGCAAAAGAGCTGCTCGCAGGCGTTTTTATAGGGGTTACGGGTTGAGATTTAACTAATGGCTTACTTGGCTGGGTTACGTATAAATCGTTGTAAATACGCTTAACTTCACCTATCGGGTCGTGATAATTAAACACTCGCCCTGTAAAATGATTAGCAATAAGCGCTGATGCAATAAGCATCACAACAAACATAAATACTATACGAAGCTTACTATTAAACATAACTACGGACGGCCCTGCCATTGGGTTTCAAATACTTGCTTTTGCGCCACTCTGTACTCTCTACACCAAACAAAATCGCTTGTTTCCATTTCTTTTTTACGACACCGCTTAGGTAGTTTATAAAATTTAGACCACGCCTCAAGCTTAGCTTTGTTTTTATAGCTGGCACTGTGCAAAGTCATGTTTGATACCTTTTGATTAAGTAACCAGTTGGTATTTACTGAACGTGTTGCATGTGGACGGTATGAGTGATTACTCTTTTTAGATTTATTGCAGTGCTTTGCCAATTGGCTAAACAACACTTTGTCGCGAGCCGTTAATCGCTCACCTTTTTTAACGCTATAACCTTGCCTAAATTGAGAGCGAATAGATTCACGCTCCTTTTTTATGCTTGCGCACTTACTTTGCGTGTAAGCCTCGCCTGCATAAGCGTACGTTGAAATAAAACTAAGCAAAACTAAAATCCATTTAATCATTCACTATTGCTAACTAAAAAATCAAGGAGCAAATTTACAAAGTAATAGCCCCTTTAAAATACCTTTAATTACATATTTCAATCTTATGTACGCTTGGACATTTGAGCCCTTGTGAAACCACTCCATTGCTTTTAATTGGGTAAAAAGAAACTTTACTTGTCTCTTTGTATTCTTCAATATTACCTAATAACTCATCAACTCTAAAATGAAAATCACCGCGTTCCGACGTTATAAAACCAAATTTCTTACCCTTATCAAGTTTACGAATAACACCGACCATACACTCTGTACAATCTAGGGTAGACTGCTTAATCATTGAAATAAAACAACGATCGTGGCCTTCTTCTATTATTTCAAACAAACCACACTTACTTTTTATGAGAGCTTTTAAACTGTTTACACCGTAATTTCTATAATCAAAAGATGAATCCAACGTTTTTAGTGTACTTCCTAAATCTCCTAAGTAAACAGGCTCATTACTTTGTGCACAGCGTATGTAAGAATTTACAAGTAGAGAGTTTACGTCATTATAAACCTTTGAAACCGCAGGTTCTGTTAAGTTTTTAGTAAAAACAAAGTTATGGCATGCCTTAATAAAACGCTCTGGGGTACTTTCATTCCCTACTGCCATAACATGCAACCCCTTTTCTCTTATACGTTGCGCTAAGCTATAAAACCCACCATCGCTAGATACTATACATACCCCATTTATCCGTTGATTATTATTAATTAATTCAATAGCATCCATAACGAGTGCGTGATCAGCTGAATCTTTCCCATACTGAAACTGCTGCTTTGGACTAGAAGCGGTTTTGTGTAAAATTTGTTGCCAGTTACCATGGCGTACAGAAGTCCAATCAGCGTAAACCCATTTGATTGCCACTGTGCCATACTTTTCAACCTCTTCAAGTAAAGACGCGTAGTCAGTATAAGATGCGTTCTCACCATCAACTAAAACTGCAAAAGTAAAATTCATTTTTATCCCTTTAATACATATAACGAGCTGCTCTCAAGCAGCTCTTTATCAATTACTTACAAGCTCCTGGCACACGACATGCACATGAGGTGGGAGCATGACAGGCATGATCTTCACAACGAGCCATTTGTACAGATTCGTTTGAATACAACTCAGCTGTAGGGAATGGACCAAAGTGCGTCTCATATGCCGCTACTGTTTCGTCGAATGAGCTTTGTAATTTTGATTGGTCTTTGTCTCCATAAATTCCGAAATAAGGATAGTGATGAAGGTAAAAGCCAAATAATGCTTCACAATCATTTGTATAACTATTTGTATCTAAAATATGTTCATGCCAAAACTTATCGACTAACTTGCTAGGAACAAGTGATAGTTTTGGGTACCACTTTTTCAGCGATAAAAATTTTCGATATTCAATTTCTGCAAAATCACACAACTCATTTTCCCATGTTGCCTCGGCTGATTGCGTTAATTTCCACTTTAACTTATCAAAATTTAATGCAGATACATTTGGGTCAACCTGAGGATCTGTGTTTAAAACACCTTGAAAAGGTTTAGAGCATTTTGCTTGTATTAACTGTTCCATTACTTATCACCTCTATTTTTATTCAATTGATTACCACTATTACTATGGACCTTGGCGTACTGTTTATTCACACCATCAGTACTTTTATTCGCATTTCCTTGATTTGCTTGGTTATTAGCTGGGCTTATTTTTTTGGTCATTTTCTGCTCCTAAATTAAACTTTATGTGAATAACGTTATTCACCTTCGTTTTAGGTAAGACTCAAGGTTTTTACGAGCAATAAATGCTTGTGGGTGAAAGACCCCATTTGAAAATATAAAAATCAAGCGGTAATGACCCAACTTAAAACGTATCAGATTGGGAGAAATAGTGAGCTTTTTACCGCCAATATCTCTATAGCTACGCCCTAACAAAAGATGCTTATATATTTTGTTAGCCTCGGCCGCATAACGGGCAGATTGATAGGGAGGAAGGGTTTTAAGTATACGTTTGATTGATTTCATTATTAAACTCCATTTGTTAACTAGGTTTAATAATGAACTTGTGCGGAGCACTACAAAGGATTAGTTTAAAATATTTTGAAGATACTCCCAAGCTTCTTTATTTTCATTAATAGCAGCATCCACATTAGTGATTAACACCTTAACTAATGAAAGTCTAAGTAAACGTTTATCAGATATTTCTTGGAGTGTATCTTTTGCCTCAATATACTTTTTTGACTTAAAATTTTTATCTGACTTAATATAAATTTCTATAAACTTTTGCCAGTTAATATCTCTATCATAAAGTACAGCAAGAGGTGATAAATCGGTATCGTTGTTTTTCATACTTTGAAATGGAGAAGGAAGCTTATCTGTGAACAGATCAAAACCATCATCTAACAGCTTATTTTTTATACTGTCGAAAGAGCGCTGCGACACCCCAAAAAATAACATTTCAGTACTAAGCTCTTTTTTTGACAGTGTATTTAATAGTTTGAATTCACGCTTATCTTTTTTAAAACGCGTAGAATAATACTCGTGGAAAACCTTTTTAGCTCCAGCTGTGCCGAGCAACGTGTATAAACATAGTGCATTATATATAGACGCCTTTCGCCCCCGAATAACTCTATGCTCTACACGACTAAATTGTATCGTTTTTTGTGAAATAATCATTGCTTTACGATATTCAAGCACACCGCGGTTTGAAACATGCGAATCTTCTGAATCTTTGTGCCCTTTTGTAAAAATATTATTTAATGCGTCATGCAGCTCTTTGTGTAGCGTATTAGACGGCGCTAAGTTGATATATAACTTAGCAATTGAGGGGATCGTTTCAGTTTCAATTTCAATTGTTTTTACCACTCTAATACACCTGCTTACATAAAATATCTCTTAATTCAGAGCGCTCGTAATACTCATCCTTGGCACCAAAAACAAGGGTATTTACGGCTTCAATGCCTTTTTTACAACTGTAATAACGTTTTGTGCGATAGCGACCACTATCTATAGTTAACTCTCTATCATAGCGAGTATAAACTGCATTAATAGCCCCAAAGCAGACTCCCATTTTAATTGCTTCAACTTTCGATAAACTAAAAATGCCTAATAAGCTTTGCTTGTCTTCTATAACTTCTGAGCATGCACTTGATATATGGAAGACTTTTTTAGCTTTAACTAATTCGGCTCCAGCACACTCACCAAGTTCTATAAATTGTTTTTTATTAAATAGTACAAGATCTTTATCTTCAACCTTTGAGTATTCCTTACAACTATAGGGCAAATCACTCTTCGCAAAGCTAGGCTGCGAAAATAAAATGAACACTAACATTAAAACAACAAAGTATTTCATTGCTTAAGCTCCTTGCGGCAAAAGCTAAAGGAATGCCAAATAATTGATATTAATATAATAGCATTAATTATTAAAAATACTTCGTACTGAGCGCTCTGCCCAAATAACTCAATCGCACTAAATAAGTTAGCCCCTTGAGTTGCGCCAATAAAAGCTGCACATAAAAGTAAAAAAAGTAAATAGTAAAGGGTTAAAATAACAGTCTTAAACAATGAATTAGATGCCATAGCAAACCAATAGCGTTTGACTGGGTAAGCTTTTAGCTTTTTTTTCAATGTATTTAAGTTAAATAAAACCAAACCTACTAATAGCGTTCTCACCAAACGCTCAAATGGTGTTATATCTCTATAAGTTCCTACATCTATAATGAGTTCATTATTCAATGGAAGATAAAGATAGGAAATAAACATCAATGAACATATTAAAAAACTTACTATATGTAGCAAATGATTAAATATACCAATAGGTTGGTCCCTAAAAATGAACACGTTTTTAGGATTAATGAACTTCCAGCTTTTTCGCTTTTTATTTAGATATAGTGATTCATCTTTTGTAAGAGAAGATAATTGGCTTTTATCCGTATGCTGGGTATAGTTTGGTGTTTCGTTAAAAGTAGTGTTAGCTGAATAATCTGAGTTTATGGTAGTTGACTGCACCTACTTTCCTTGTAAATAGTTTTTGCTAATTATGCCGATATATCTCCAAAACACAACCACTTGCATCTTCTAATCTGGTTTTAAAGAATACATAATAACTTAGTTACTTTTACAAACTTTTCTCCATCAGAAGGATAGAGGTATTCCAGCACACCTAAATTATAATTAAAGAGAGGCTCATTAATAATTTTCATGTCTATGCATGTTCCGATTCTGCAAGCTCCTTAGCGTAACTTAAAGCCCTAAGAAGTACTAAGTTACCCTGCACACCTGTAAAGGGGATAAGATCCGCACACCTCTTTGTGATTATATTGGTTTAATTCTTACGAGCTATCTACTCGTTACCCCATCAAGCTGCACGTCACAACATTGCGTTTTACTTCCACGTTAGTATGGGCTTAACACGTAGCAGCGAGCTTACCTCGCGTTTTATATTAAATTTTTTCGCTGCATAAAGCCGCTGCTACTCATTAATTGCACCACCGAGGACACAGAGGCGCTTCGCGCTACACAGAAGAAACCCAAGTATTAGTTTGTCACTTCGACCGTTATTTTTCTTCACTTCTCTGTGGTTAATTTCGCTTGTAGACATCGAGCCTGCTCACGTTAGAAGCGCAGCGTCTCATTACTTAATAAATTAACACCGTAAAAGCCCTGCTTTTAACACTCGATATAGGCGCGAAGTTTAATCACGCTCTTTTTTAAAGCTTCTTTTACCGCTTTAGCCATGACTATCAAATGGCCTTTTTTTAAAAATAAGCTCTGCTGTAAATTAATTATCATTAATCAATTTCAGGCTTGGATATAATAGGAGCTATCTCTGCAGCCGCTTTCAAATTTGTTGTTAATAAAAGCGTTGGAGATATTTGACTAAAAAATATATGCGATTTATTATGGTGTCGTACCCATTAAAGTAAAAGGAATTACCATGGCGATAGATATAGTTATTTGTTTTGATCCAATTACAAAAAAAGCAGTTCAATGCAAAACAGACGAAAAAGACGTTTTCTCCAACGACAACAGCCATATAAAAAATGAAGTAATAACTTCTGGTACACCATATATCTGGCGCAAAAAATATTCTCAACTCACAGATAACCCTACCTCAGAACAAAAAAATATACTCAGACAATTCTCGCTACTACCAGCTCAATCAAGAAGAAATATTGCAGGTATGTTACGTGATTTTGGGAGTGAAACCTTGCTTGCAATTTCTGACTTTCAAGCTCAAGTGATACCATTTTTAGAAAGTAACACACATACTATTGTTGGTTCAGGTGCCACATCAATAGAAGCTCGCAGTTCAAAATTTGTTGATTTAGCGATTAAATATGAAGCATCTTTAAAAGACATTCGAGCCGCACATAAATCAGGTATACCTAAATACCACATGGTCGCTTTAGAGCAAAAAGCGCTTGCTATATTTAAAGAGCTGCAAGTTAAATATCAAGCTGAATTACAACGTTTTATGAATACTAACCGTGCAAGTCGAAGAGGTACAGTTTGGTCTAACCCTGACCGTGGTGTTCATATAGCCAAAAGTGCCAGACATTCAACTAAACTTGATATAAGTAGTACTGCTGAATTAAACAAAATTAAACGGCTCGAAAATAATGCTCGTTGGCTAGGTTATGGGATGATTGCCTTAGATAGTGTTTTTCGAGGCATTTCTGTTTATAGTGATTACAAAAATGGCGGCAACCTACAAAGAAGTATATCAACCGAACTAGCTAGTTTTGGGGCGGCTACTGCAACTGGTGTTTATGTTGGAACGGTTACAACAACAGCTTTAAGTTCTTTACTTATGTTAACTCCATATGGGTGGGTCATTGCGTTAGGTGTAGGACTATATGTCGGTTTTGCAGCGAGTAATGAAATGAGCAAATTTATGAAACAAACCTCTGAAAACATATACGACAGAAAACCTATATTTGAAGGGGTATTTTAGATGCCCGCAGCTCATTTTGCTGGGTATTCTCTCATCGTATTTATGATAGGTACCTTTGCCTCTGGCATATTGTTTTCAAGAATTTCGGTAAAACATATTAATAAAAATATGGAAAAGGATGGTGTACTTCCCCCAAGTTGGGATAAAGGTATTGGCGCTAGTGTTTCATTTTATGTATTTGCAATGTTTTTTGAACGCTCCCGCATACCAACTCCGATGTTTGATGGGCGTTTTGTAGCCAAATATGCACGTCCTGTTGATAAAACAATAGGCATGATCCACTTAATTTCAGTTACAGGGATGATGCTGTGTCTGTGTATTGTTTCTTATTTTTCAAAGTAGACACGTATTCGGCTACACTTTCATGACCCAAAAAAGTGTAGCTTTTACATTGCTTTACTTTCATGCAGTGATCGCTGAATCACTTGATAGCAAATAGCACGTTGCTGTTCTTGGCTTAAGCTAATATGTCGCATTGAAAGAATCGTTTTAACTAATTGTTTATGAGAAACGATAGGAAATTCTGGCCTTTGCTTTAGCTCTACAAACCAACCAGGAAAGCATAA
>NZ_LKDU01000058.1:0-7680 GCF_001401855.1 Pseudoalteromonas sp. P1-7a
ACCGCACCAAATTTGCGATGGGTAAAGATGTAGTTGCTGTTGAGCAAAAACTTGAAAAGGTTGTCCCTAAAGAATTTAAAGTAGACGTATACCACTGGTTAATACTACACGGGCGCTATACTTACGTTGCCCGTAAGCCTAAATGCGGCTCGTGTATAATAGAAGACTTGTGTGAGTTTAAAGACAAAACTGATTAACTAGCAATGGGTTATGAAGTTTGTTATTAATAGTTTAATTAAAAAAGTGAGAAATGTTGCAACAGAATCCTATGCAATTAACTCACTACTAAATTAATTTAACAGAATAGTGTCACGCTAATGATTCGAAATTTCACTGTAATCCTTCTTATATACTTTTCAATATTTTCAATGGCTTATGCAGTCGAGAAAAATACACAAAATAAGAATATAAAAGTGTCTGAAGTTGCAGATAACATCGCAATTCAATACCAACAAATGGGATGGTTTTCAGGAAATGTGCTGATAACGAAAGATAATAAAGAGGTATTTTCATCTTCTTATGGTTTTCAGGATATTGAAAAAGAATTAAAGAACAGAACCCAAAGCCGCTTTAATCTTGGATCAATAATGAAAGACTTCACCAAAGTCCTAATTTTGAAACAGGTAGAAGCTGGAAAGCTAAAGTTAAGTGACAAACTCATTACGTTTGAGTTAGGCTTTAAACAGCTTCATGCCGAGAAAATTACAATTGAACATTTACTAAATCATAGGGCTGGATTTGCTGATATCTTTGTAGCTGAATATCGTGAGAATCAACTCGCGTTTGATACTCTAGACAAAAAACTAAAACTGTTAATAGACACCCCTCTCTTATTCGAACCTGATAGTGATTATAAATATTCAAACTACGGTTATATAGTGTTGGGTGTCATTCTTGAAAAAATTACAGGCCAATCATTCGAAAAGTTACTTGCAAACAATATTTTCAATCCAGTTGGCATGTCATCAACAACCTTCAAGCCTATGAACTATCATGAGCACCAGTCGATACGATATACCTATAAGTACAATAATACGTTGAAACGAGTTGGTGTTACAGAACATCCCAGCCCGGATGGCGGTATTGAGTCTACAGCTATAGATGTTCAACAGTTTTATCGTGCACTCTTTTATACCGATAAACTACTAAAGAACTCTGACCATACAAATCGTAAGTCATTTGCAATGGATGGCTCCCACTGGGCCGCATATGGTGGAGGGTTGGGAGTGAGTGCTGCTGTTGAGGTTGATTTGGAAAATGGTTATGAAATTGTCGTCTTGGCCAATACCGATCACCTAATTGCAGAGCGCATTTCTGGCCGAATTTTGTCTTTTATTCAAAATGGTAAATATGAACCGATAAAGCCATTGGAAAAAAACTTTGCTTTCGAATATTACCAATCAAGTGGCCCAAAAGGGTTTGTTAAACACTTTAAGAAGACATACCGCGAGAACGCTTATAAGCAGTTTATTGGTCGAACAATCAATGAATTAGGTATGGAGCTGCTTAAGTCAGAATCGTGGACAGCAGCGTTTGATATGTTTAAGTATTTGATATCCCTTTTCCCTGATGCGCCGCAAGTATACGATAGCTTAGCATTTGCTTACTTATCAAAAGGAGACTTTGAAATGGCGAAAAGCACTTTTCGTAAGTCGTTAGCAATTAAATCCGATTTTAAAAGTGATTATGTAAGTGACAATTATGGTCATAATAAGCAACTATAAGTACGTTTATCGCACAAAAATGACCGTCAATATGGGTATGCTGCGAGGCCATAGTTTAAAATAAAATCTATTTTCCTTATCTTTAGGCTGGCCGACCATTGCCGTAGACACGCATTTTTCGTGTTTCTAACCGCACCAAATTTGCAATGGGTAAAAATGTAGTTGCTGTTGAGCAAAAACTTGAAAAGGTTGTCCCTAAAGAATTTAAAGTAGACGTACATCACTGCCTAATACTACACGGGCGCTATACTTGCGTTGCCCGTAAGCCTAAATGCGGCAGCTGTGTATACCAATCGACTTAAATATTTAGTCATTCTAGCGAGCTAAATAAAGCGCTTACGGCGTTATAAACTTCTCAAGTAGAACAACTACATGTAAAAATTTATGCCTTGTAACCGCCCTATTTATCTGTCGCTATAAGTGCCGAATAACTTAACACGATTGGTATTATTGAAGACGTGTGTGATTTTAAAGAAAAAACGGACTAACCTTAAATAACAATATTTTGAGTATTTAAAAGTAAGACAGCTAATTATTTAGCTGTCTGTTGATTCTATACTATTGATAAATTGCGCTATATTCACTAAACGCTCACCGACAATAAATGCAATGGTGCATTTAACCCAAGGAGTTGCGATATTTGTGTAGTTTAGTTTAGCTAATACGCAGCCAGTGGCAATTAAAAGTAGTAGTGATGACACACTGTAAAACCAAACCATGTGTTGCTCTAGGTGTGCAAATAAGTCAATTTCAAATAACACATCAAACCCAATAAACACATAAGCCATATAAAAAGGGGCAGACATAAATAACAATTTAGTTAGTTGTAATTTATGTGAGCAAAGGCAATAAATGTCTTTTTGAACTTGGCTAATTGGCTTTGCATAACCAACGTTAGCAATATGCACTATTTGGCCAATGTTACCTGCAAGGCCAACAATGGCAAATACAGCCAAGATTAAAGCAGATATTACAGGCGCTGAAACACTAACGTTTTTTGCAATATACTGGCCCAATAACAAAATGATAAAGAAGAAAGCTGCGCTTTCAATAATACGTGCCCATTTCATAGTATTAAGCTCTTTCATTTGTTTATTCAGTTTTGTTTCGCTCAGCAGTGATTGGTTTATTGTAATGGCCAATTCGTTAACACTATTTTGCTGCTGCCATGTGTTTTTAAAATTATCTAAATTCATACTAAGCCCCCTGTTTCTCAAATTGATTTTTTAGTGTTTCTTTAATTCGGCCTATTCGCGTAGCGACATTGGTTTTACTTATGCCTAAACTCGTCGCTATGCTTTGATGGGATTCACCTTCTAAATACAGCAATACTATGGCTTTATTTAACTTATCGAGCTTTGCTATAAATTCATAAAGCTGCTTAACCTCTTCGCTTTTATCATCGTGCGCTGATAGGTCGGCTATGTGCACAATGCACTGCTCACTCTCATTGGCTTTATCTTCTCGTTTACTGTCTTTGCGGTAATAGGAAATTGCCACATTCAGCGCGATTCGGTACATCCACGTAGAAAACTTATAGTCTTTGTCGTAATTATCATAAGCAAGCCACAGGGTGGTGAGTATTTCTTGCGCTAGGTCTTGCCTGTCGTGTTGGTTTTGACAGTACGAGTTTACAACTTTATAGATAATGCCTTTATGCTGCTCCATTGTTTGAGCAAAGCGTGCTTTTTTATTAGTGTTCATGTAGGCATAAATCCATAATTTAAATTAATCTCTTCACGTAGTTGGCTCATCACAGTTTCATTGTGTTTAATTTCTAATGCATCTGTTTTTAAAAGTAATAAAGTGCGGCGCTTTGGCTAATGCAACACAGCCTGTACATATTTAAATATAAAGACTTTAGCTGCACTGTAATACTCACATAATCGTCTTATCTAGTTATTCGCAGTATCGCTGAAATAATCACAACTATTTAAAAAATAATTATTGGAGGGAGTAGTAAGCTAAGTAAGAGAGCAAAGCGAGGAGTTAGCTCCCTTTTCTGCCTGCTATTAAAAGCGCACTCCTAGTTAAAAGAATTTTTTAATATAGCAATAG
Source organism: Pseudoalteromonas sp. P1-7a (assembly GCF_001401855.1). Classification (NCBI taxonomy): domain Bacteria; kingdom Pseudomonadati; phylum Pseudomonadota; class Gammaproteobacteria; order Alteromonadales; family Pseudoalteromonadaceae; genus Pseudoalteromonas; species Pseudoalteromonas sp. P1-7a. Next base: position 3,783 of record NZ_LKDU01000058.1, read on the forward strand.
GCGATGAGATAGAGCGAGAAAGATTTCACTTAGGTGAACACATAGTATCGATGGTTCCTTACATGAACTTACAAATAACAGTTCATGCACGTATGGATGAATCAGCTTTATTAATCAAAAAAGCAAATTGTTATATTTCAATTAATCTAAAAGATATTTGCTCATTTGAGCCAACTGAATATTTCGCACAGCCAATCGCGAAAGTAATTTTGGCCGATAATAAAAACTTAACTCCCGTACTCTATGTACCTTGGTCTGAAGAAATGGCGCTAACTCACAGTAAAGCTCATGGATAAACGCCTTTGTTTGCTTATCACGCCTTAAAGGTATTAAGCGTTACACTCTAAGACGATACTAAGATTTATAGCGGTTTAACTCTGATACTAAGTACGTACTTTTAAATACCACCAAATTAGAGGCGCCAGTATCACTATTTCAATACCAACATTTAGCCACTGTTTTGCTACCGAACCATCTAATATAATGCCAATAAGCCTTGCGATTAAAAGCCCTACAAGTAACGATGACAGTGTTGCGGCTATGGTAGCTTGCCAAGGTACTAGCTGATAATGAAATTGCAGTAATAAACCAAAACCAATAAATAACCCCCACCAAATTCTGCGCTCTACGGCCTTAAAAGTGTCGCTAGGGACGGGTTTATTGCTTATTAGCTCAGGGTTGGCAGCTAACACTATGCCAAAAATAATTAGCAGCGCACCAACAACCTTAAAAATAACTATATTATCCATGATTAATTCCTCAGGCTGGTTGCTTGATTAATCGCTTGATCAACAAGCTCCCCAGGTAACTCTTTTGCTTGACTCCACTGCTTTGGCGATTGCCCATACATACGCTTAAACTCTCTACTAAATTGTGATGAGCTCACATAGCCTACCGACATGGCCGCCGAACTTACGTTCATACCCGTTGCAATTTTCATCGCGGCGGTATTTAAGCGCATAGATTTAACAAATTGAATCGGCGACATACTGGTCGCATCTTTAAATTTTCGATGCAAAACGGCCCTACTTACGCCAATTTTTGCTGCCATATCGTCTATGGTTATGGTCTCATCTAATCGAGATACCAAATAATCAATTGAGCGTGCGATGTCGTTTCCGACGCCAAAGGCTTGGTGCACACTACTCCCTGCCTGTCCGTTTAATATGGCGAAATATAATTCTCGCAGTCGCCCTTCACCTAAAACTGCAATATCTACAGGGTTGCCTACAAGTTGCAGCAATCGTAATAATGAATCGCTGAAGGAGTCATCCCACGCTGCGAGTGTAAGCCCCTGTGTTTTGGGGGCTGATGCGTGTTTTTTTACGCCTTCTGCAGCCATAGTAATAGATAATTCGGTCATCACTTTTGTATCTAGCGATACAATAACGCCTAGCAAGGGGTTCTCAGGTGACGCCGAGGGTGTACCCGCTTCTACCGGCATAGACATAGGGCAGCACATATAATTATGTTCATCGTAAATAAAGTGCTTACCATCGAGTATGGCTTCTTTAGCGCCACTGACTATGGCAACAATACACGGCTCGTAAACCGCAGGTGCACAGCGCATAGCGTGCGTTACTTTAAACAGCTGAACACCTTTAATACCCGTTTCTATTAGCCCTTGGGTATAATTTTCATCGCTGTTTACTTCGTTAAAAGACAGCTTGTTTTGTATAAGTTGTTTAATCTGGTGTTTGCTCATACACCCATACCCTTTAAATATAGAATAATTCTAATCTAGCACCGCAAATACACATTCTCAATGCAGTGATACAAATAGGCATATTTTAAAGAGGATATCGCCTAGTTACACCTAGTAGCGAGAGTTATATTACCTAACAAGCAATGTAGAACAATGCGCATAGCCCTGTACTGCATATTTATACTTAACTATTGATAGGAATTTAACTAATGAGCGCATCTAACCCATTTGGCCCTTCTGGCTGGACTCCCGACCAACTCAGTTCTTTAGTCGGTAAATGCTATTTAATAACGGGAGCAAATACAGGCGCAGGTTTTGAAGCAACCCGACTATTACTCGCTAAAGGCGCAAAAGTTGTTATGCTCAATCGTAACCCTTTAAAATCAGATGAAGCTATTGCTAAGTTAAAACAAGAGTTTGGCGATAATACTGAGGTGAGTTTTATAAAAATGGACTTAGCAGAGCTTGCCTCAGTGCGCCATGCAGCCAACGAGGTATTACAAACTGTGCCACACATAGATGCACTTATTTGTAACGGTGCGATTGCGCAGGTCGCGACTCAGCAATTTACTAAAGACGGCTTTGAAAGTCAGCTAGGGGTTAACCACTATGGGCACTTTTTACTGTGTGGTTTACTTTTTAACAAAATAGAGCAATCGAACGGACGTATTGTTGTGGTTGCCAGTGAAGGTTACAAAATGGGGCTTAAAACGATTCAATTTGATGACATGAATTGGAATAAAAACTACCACCCAAACAAAACCTACTGCCACAGTAAACTTGCACAAATGATGTTTGCTTATGAGCTGCAAAATAAAATAGCCGCCGCCAATAAAAATGTGCAAGTGTTTGTGTGTCATCCAGGTGCCGCTAATACCTCTCTTATTGGCGATAATGTTAACTTTGCAACCCGATTTACCTGGTCATTAATAGTCAAAATGGGCTTAGCGCAATCGGCAGAGCAAGGCGCATACCCTGAGGTTATGTGTGCCACCGAGCAAAATTTAAAACAGCGCGCTTATTATGGCCCATCAGGCAGGTGGAATTGGAGTGGCCCTGTCGGTGAATGCACGCTTGAATCATTTGCTTTAGAGCAGCCTGTGCTAAGCAAACTATGGGCAGTTACTGAGCAGCAAGTCGCTTTTAAATGGTCAATATAATTGCTAATAGCGAACGTGTGTAGGGTGTAAAAGTAATGAAAAAACCATTTGTAATCGGCCTAATACTTTTACTTTCCCTAACCGGCTGTAAAAGTACCAATAATCCCCCTGTACAGTATAAACCTGATGATGAGCTGGTAGTACCTGCCCATGGCTTAGGTAGAAGCGATTGGGCAATGCGTTACTTTGCCCAGCAGCTTAAAAATGCAAATTATAAGGTATGCAGCCTAAATTATGATTCTATAGGGGAAGCGTTGAAGATGTGTTAGCGCAAACAAGTACGCAAATTAATGCCTGTATTTCTAATGCCAGTAAAATACATTTTGTAGGCCACTCCCTTGGAGGATTGGTTATTAGGGCATACTTACAAAGTAACATGACAGTATTAAATAATAATACCCTTGGTAATGTTGTTTTAATTGGTACTCCTAATAAAGGCAGTGAGCTTGCCAATCACCTAAAGGGCTCATGGTTAATGCACTTAGGGGGCGGTATAAGCCAATCACTTATTACAGGCAGTAATAGTTTAGGCAATAAAATAAGTGAGTTAACTCTTAATTTAGGCATTATAGCTGGTACTAAAGCATCCCCTCTTACACAAAGTTACTTTAACAGTGAAAACGATGGTTTGGTGTCTGTAGAATCGACCAAACTGAGGGCGTGTTGATTTTTTCGGATTGAAATTTGTTCAATCTAGGGGCATTAAATCGCGGCGCGAGGTTTGTAACCTAGTGGGCTAAGTAAAAACCAAGTTACAAAGAGTTTATCGCCCCTAGGCAGAACCCAAAGGGCAGCGCATGTTTGGCATTTATGCTGCGTTATCGCCTATTTATGGGGAATAACCACACTTCACAGGCTCTGCCTTGCCTAAAAACCAAACACACTGCTGCAAATTCAACCATCAAAGATCAACACGCCCTACTAATATGCGTGATTTATTACGCTTAATGTAAGCCACACGGGAATGCGCCACAACCAACAAGTCATACAGCACACACTCAATTTTTTGCAAACGGGTGCATTCCCCCCCCCC
>NZ_LKDU01000059.1:0-6331 GCF_001401855.1 Pseudoalteromonas sp. P1-7a
ACTTAGCCCACTAGGTTACAAACCTCGCGCCGCGATTTAATCGCCCCTAGATTGAACAAATTTCAATCCGCAAAGGTCAACACGCCCTAATAAAAACCCTGCAAATTTGCAGGGTTTTTTAATAATTCGGGTTTAATGACTTACATGTATTAAGGCTTATCTTTTTCTCCAGCCGCTCCATACGTCATCTTCTTGGTTGGCTTTTTTCTTCTTTTTCTTACCTGTGCCGGCGGGCTTTGCCATTGGTTTATCGTTTTTAAGTGCAAGGGCCGCATCAAGGTTTGCTTGGTTTACCGCAAAACCGGTTACTTCTTCACGCTCTAAACGAAGTTTGTTTTTCTTTTCGATTATTTTAAAGTGATGAAAGTCTTCATAATCAATTAACGATAACGCTAAACCAACTTCACCTGCACGGCCGCTGCGGCCAATACGGTGCATGTAATCAGCGGGGCTGCGCGGTAAGTTAAAGTTAATAACAACAGGCAGTTTGGCAATATCTAAACCACGGGCTGCTATATCGGTGGCAATAAGTACTTCTATTTCGCCGGCTTTAAATTTTTCTATTACGCGAGTACGCTCACTTTGGCCTTTATCACCATGAAATACCTGTGCGTTAATACCACGCTTTTCAAGCTTACCTGCTAAGTGCTCACAGTCTTTTTTAGCGTTTACAAAAATAAGTGCTTGGCGCCATTTATGCGCTTTAATTAAATGCGCTAAAACCGTGGTTTTTTCGCCTTTATTAACCGTAAATACACGCTGTACTAAGGTGCTTTCGTCTTTACTTTGAACTTGTATTTCAACAGGGTTAGTTAACAGCTCTTGCGTTAATTGTGTAACTTGCTCTGGGAAGGTTGCTGAAAACAACATGGTTTGTTTTTTAGCGGGCATTAACGCTAATAACTCGGCAAGCTCTTCGGTAAAGCCAAGACTTAACATGCGGTCGGCTTCATCAAGCACAAGTGTAGTTACTTTATCGAGCTTAATAGCATTGCTTGAGATTAAATCGAGCAAACGCCCTGGCGTTGCAACAATAATATCGGCACCGCCGCGTAGAGCCTGCATTTGTGTATTAACCGACACACCACCAAATACCGCGACCGTTTTAATTGCGCCATTAAAGTTAGCAGAATACGATTTAACGCTATCGGCCACCTGCGTTGCAAGCTCACGGGTAGGTACCAAAATAAGCCCAGTTACAAAGTTACCTTTGCTCGCTGCTTTTTTAGCACCTTGCTCTAAAAATAGGGTTTGTAGCATAGGCAAAGCAAACGTCGCTGTTTTACCTGAGCCAGTATTAGCCCCCGCAATTAAATCGCTACCAGCAAGTACACTTGGAATCGCCTTAGCTTGAATTGGCGTAGGTTGGCTGTATTCCAAATCTGTTAAACGAGCTAATAGCTCTGGAATAAGGCCAAGTTCGTTAAAGGTACTAGGGCTTGTTGCTGAGGTCATGAATATTACGGGCTCATTGCTAAAAAAGTAGCCTGTAATTTTAGCGTATTTAGTTCTTATTAAGTAGAGATTAGTGATTTTAATGTTTTATGGGTAACAGCTGCGTGTTGTAAAGGTAACTGTAAGCGCGGGCCACACCTACGCTTTGTCCTTTTACATTACTGCATTTTATTTAACTGTGTTTGTAATCTACTTTTAGTCTCTTTTAAGGCACCTAAATGGGGGTATGTGGTATCTACAACATTTAAAGCCGCTTCTATTTTAATAAGTGCCTGTTGTATATTACCTTGTACCTCATAGCCATAGCCTAACCCCCATAGCGCATCAACAGATTGTGGGTGATGCTTAACATTATGCTTAAATACTGCCACAGCACGCTCATATTGCTGCATATTTACTAGATTGTAACCAAGTTGCCTAACAGCCCTCTCAGGAGGTGTTATTTGCTCACCCCATTGCTGAGATAATGTTTGATAATAAGCATCAATAGATTCTATATCATCGCTTAAAGCACTCATGGGCATTTGTTTGGGTAAAAATAAATTATGGTAGGCATTAAAGGCCCCTGCGACGGAAGTCAGGTTATGTGATACATTTTCAAATGTATCATTGTAAAAACGTAAATTTGGCAAGTTATTAGATTGCAAAGCTTGCTGCAGCTCATTGTATCGCTCACGCATTAAGCCTGCTTCTTCGCCAATATTTATATAAACATAGTTATTCAGATCTTTTGATTTATTGATAAACGATTTAGTCGCTTTTACTGATGCGCCATAGTTCCACCAAACGGCAGGGCTGTAAGCAATGTGTGCTTGAAAAAGCTCAGGGTTAGCTTGCATTGTATAAAGTGCAAACACGCCTGCCGCAGACGCTCCTGCGATCACATTATAATTGTGCGTACGGTAACTTTTATTAATCAAGGGCATAAGCTCTTGCTCAATAAATGCTAAAAACGTTGCTGCACCACCGCCTTCACCTACCGGGCCTTGTGGCTCTTTATTCACTGTGGGGTATAAATCTCTTAAACGATTGGTGTTTTCAATAGCGACAATAATAACCTCGGGCGCACGATTATCATTTTGTAATCGCTCCATCACTGCACTTATAAGCGGTATATTACCCGCGCCATCAAGGCGATAAATAACTGGATAAACTTTGTTTGGATTAGCTTGATAACTCTTTGGAAGCTGGACTACAACTGTGCGTTCTTCGTTTAAAACGGCTGATTTAATAGTGTGTGTTTGTTGCGTATAGCTAATAGTTTGCTGTTTTAAATCAGGCTCTGCAAGTATGCTACTAGAATAAAATATAAATAAACTACATATAAAAACAGCGGTTAATAAACGCATGACTAATCCTTTAGAAAATAGTGTGTTATTTAATCTAACAGGCTTTGAGGTACAAAAAAAGCGCATTAAGCGCCTTTTTATCTTTAACAGGTAATTACCAACCTTTTGATTTTACTCAACAGTAACCGATTTAGCTAAGTTACGTGGTTGGTCAACGTCAGTACCTTTAATTACCGCTACGTAGTACGACAGTAACTGTAATGGCAGTGTGTAAACAATTGGTGCAATAATATCGTCAGTATGGTTTACGTTGATTACACGCATTGTGTCGTCTGACTCAAAGTGTGAATCTTTATCTGCGAATACGTAAATAATGCCGCCACGTGCGCGTACTTCTTCTACGTTTGATTTAAGCTTTTCTAATAGCTCATTGTTTGGTGCTACAACAATAATTGGCATGTCGGCATCAATAAGTGCAAGTGGGCCATGTTTTAGCTCGCCCGCTGCGTAGGCTTCTGCGTGAATGTACGAAATTTCTTTAAGCTTAAGCGCACCTTCCATTGCAATTGGGTATTGCGAACCACGACCTAAAAACAGTGAGTGGTGCTTATCAGCAAATTCTTCTGCAAGGTCTGCAATGCCATCAGCAAGCTGTAATGTTTCTTCAAGCTTAGCGGGTAGTAGTTTTATAGCATTTACAATGGCACTTTGATCAAGCTGCTTTTCTTGCGCTATAGACGCAGTAAGCATTAACAAACCAACTAATTGGGTAGTAAATGCTTTAGTAGAAGCTACACCAATTTCAGCGCCGGCTTTAGTCATAAAGGCAAGGTCAGATTCGCGCACAAGCGATGAACCCGGTACGTTACAAATGGTCATTGAGGCCATGTAACCTTGCTCTTTAGCTAAACGTAATGCCGCTAGCGTATCGGCTGTTTCACCCGATTGTGAAATAGTTACAAGTAGGCTGTTTTCGTGTACATACGATTGGCGGTAACGAAACTCAGAGGCAATCTCAACATTGCAGCTAACGCCTGCAAATTGCTCAAGCCAGTAACGGGCGACCATACCTGAGTGGTATGACGTACCACAGGCAATAATTTGTACGTGTTTTACGTCTTTAAATATTTGCTGAGCGCTGTCGCCAAAGGCATCAATTGCTACGCGGTCGTCGTTTAAACGTCCTTCAAGGGTATTACGTACTGCAAGTGGCTGCTCGTAGATTTCTTTTAGCATGTAATGGCGGTAGTCGCCTTTGCCTGATGCATCTTGCGTGATATTTGATTCAACTACTTCACGCTCAACCGCGTTGCCATTTTCATCAAAAATTTCAACAGTGTCACGTGTAATGCGCGCTACATCACCTTCTTCTAAAAAGATAAAGCTGCGAGTAACCGGTAATAGTGCTAACTGATCAGAAGCAATAAAGTTTTCGCCAAGGCCTAAACCTATAACCAGTGGGCTACCTGAGCGCGCTACGATGATTTCATTGTCGTTTGCTTTATCAAATACAACGGTACCAAACGCACCTTCAAACTGCTTAACCGCTGCTTGAACAGATGCAAGTAATGTAGTGTGTTGCTTACGAAGCTTATGAATTAAGTGCACCATTACTTCGGTATCGGTTTCAGATAGGAACTCGTAACCTTCTTCTTTAAGCGATGCGCGTAGACTTGCGTGGTTTTCAATAATACCGTTATGCACAAGTGCTAGCTGATTGTTTGATACATGCGGGTGAGCATTTTCTTCAGTAACGCTGCCGTGTGTTGCCCAGCGAGTGTGTGCAATACCTGTATGACCGCTTACACCTGCTTTCTCAAGTGCAGCTTCTACGTTCACTACTTTACCTACTGCTTTCACAGTATTTAGTGTAGAGCCTTCTAAAAGTGCTACACCGGCAGAGTCGTAACCACGGTACTCAAGACGTTTAAGGCCTTCAACTAAAATTTTGTTTACTGGACGTTCTGCAACTGCCCCAACTATTCCACACATAGTGTCTCCATTAATTTTTTAATTCTAGTAACTCACTTTGTAATTACTAATCAATAATCTCTGCACAAATTAGTTTTACACCACACGCCTCAATCGCTTTGCGTTTATCATCTGCTAAGCCAGTATCGGTTATTAAAGTGGTTACTATTTTCCACGGTAATTCTAAATTTGGTATTTTTCGGCCAATCTTATCTGATTCAACCATAACGATTACTTCACGAGCGGCTTTTGCCATTACTTGGCTCAAACCAACTAACTCATTAAAGGTAGTAGTACCGCGCTTTACGTCTATGCCGTCAGCACCAATAAAAAGCTGATCAAAGTCGTAAGAGCATAATACGTTTTCGGCAACTTGCCCCTGAAACGACTCAGAATGCGGATCCCAGGTACCGCCGGTCATTAAAAGTGTTGGCTCGTTTTCAAGTGAAAGTAAACGGCTCGCTACTTTAATCGCATTAGTCATTACAACTAACCCACGTTTATTTGCAAGCTCTGGGATCATGGCGGCCGTAGTACGCCCGCTATCAATAATAATGCGGTTATGATCTTTTATAAGTGCAGCTGCAGCCTTGGCTATTGCGACTTTGCGCTTAGAGTCTATTTCGTCACTTACAATTTCTTTAGGCAGTGCAATAGCACCACCGTAACGGCGTAGTAGCAGGCCACTTTTTTCAAGCGCGGTTAAATCTTTACGAATGGTTACTTCAGATGTTTGAAACTGCTCAGCAAGCTTTTCCACAGCCACTTCACCTAGCTCATTAACCTGAGCCAATATATTATGGCGGCGCTGCTGTGTGTTTCGTTTAGTCATAAAGATCGTATATTAAGTTTCGTTTCGAAAGTTGTGCAATTTTAAACGAAACAAGTTAAATGGCAAGTGAACGAGCAAAAATAAAGCAGCTTTCATCAAATTATAATAAAGGTAAAATAGTAAGAGCGTCGCTAACTTAAAAAAGAACCTCCAATGCAGTCATTTAATAGCTTAAGCAAAGAGCTTTTAGCCCTACGTAAACAAACAGGCGAAATATGCCGACTCTTCAATAAAAGCCCGAGTAAAGGCAATTTAAAACGCATTAAAGAGCGATTCGCTCAATGTGGGGAAGGGGTAATTATAGAGTCAGGTTTTCATTGTGATTATGGTAATCAAATAACTATTGGTGATCGTAGCTTCATAAACATTAATTGTACGGTATTAGATGCCCCAATAAATGAAGGAGCCATATGCATCGGTGATGACTGCTTAATTGGCCCTAACGTGCAGTTGTTAGCGGTATCCCATGCTGTTAACCCTACACAGCGACTGAATAAAGATAACTTTGCTGCTCCTATTACAATAGGCAACAACGTATGGATTGGCGCGGGAGTTATCGTTTTAGCGGGTGTTACCATTGGCGATAACGCAGTAGTTGGCGCGGGTTCTGTCGTTACTAAAAATGTAGAGGCAAATACAGTTGTTGCGGGTAATCCCGCCCGAGAAATAAGAACACTATAATTTTAATCAATATATTTTTTTAGCGTTGGGAGTCACTAGCTCGCCTGACCTAGATGGTAGGTGTTGGATGGGTATGTATTACGTGTGCTTATTTTCAGATAGC
>NZ_LKDU01000060.1:0-5738 GCF_001401855.1 Pseudoalteromonas sp. P1-7a
TAACGTGAGCAAGCTCGACGTCTACAAGTTTCACTTCTCATTTACTCCTCATTCTCTTCTCTTTGTGCGTTTTTGTATTAAAGATCAATAAACCACAAAGAGGTTAAGAGCCGCTCCGCTTTTAGAGAAGTAACTAAAATCTTGCGCGAGCAAGCTTCACGCCTACCGACAAACTAACACCGAGGTAAATTACCTTGTAGACGCGCAGCTTGCTGGCGTTTAAAAGCAACGCTTTTACCTAAGCAGAAAGTGATCGTTTTACCACAGAGAAGCGAAGGAGAATACCCAGAAAAGTAACTTGCATCGCGCGCGAGCAAGCTTCACGCCTACAAGTTTCACCTCTCATTTACTCCTCATTCTCCTCTCTTTGTGCATTTTTGTATTAAAGATCAACAAATCACAAAGAGGTTTAAACTCTACAAGCGCGATATAAAATCGCGCCCATAAGCAGAGCTTAATGACTCCTGTAGACGCACAGCTTGCTGGCGTTTTAAAAGCAACGCTTTTACCCTCGTGTTAACCCATTTAGTTTGAGGCGGCTAAGTCTGCTTCAGCATCGGCTAGCATTGCAAATTCTTCATCTGCATTTTTAGCTACCAAATGTTTTGAGCTGTACCCAAAGTAATAAGCTGCCCCAATCACAAAGAGCACGACTGTATACAAAAATGCACGAGGGTCAAACGCATACACACCCGTTAATGCAATAAGCGATAACACTAACGCAATACCCGATGTAACCACGCCACCTGGCGTTTTATATGGGCGGGCTAAATTAGGTTGCTTAATACGAAGCATAATATGGCTCAGCGCCATTAATGCATACGATACCGTTGCACCTACCACCGCCATGGCTAGCATTAAATCGCCCTCGCCACTCAGTGATGCAATAAAACCAAATATAGCGGGTACAATCAGCGCACGTGCGGGGACTTTACGCGCTGTAGTAATTGATAACGAACGCGGTAAATAACCCGCACGCGAAAGCGCAAACACTAAACGGCTATAACCATAAATAATCGAAAAGAACGAGGCAACTAGACCCGCTAACCCTAAAATATTCACTACAGTCGCTAAGCTTGTATTACCCGTTACATTAAGCGCATCTACTAGCGGTACAGCACTTGAGCCCATAACTTGTGCACCGCCCGCGCCAGGCACTAATACAACAACCAGTAGTGCTGTAAATAATAAAAATAACATAGCGCCAATAATGCCTTTAGGTACATCTTTAGCTGGGTTTTTCGCTTCCTCGGCTGCAAGCGGTACGCCTTCTACTGCTAAAAATAACCACATAGCAAAAGGAAGCGCAGCCCACACACCATACCAACCAAGCGGTAAAAATTCATTTGCGCCTGTAGCATTGGTTACCGTCACATCGAACAAATTAGCCGCATCAAAATTAGCAATTAACGCCACGGCGGTGGCAATAATTGCCAGTACAGCCAGGCCACTAATCACCATCATCACTTTTAACGCTTCACCCACACCCGCTAAGTGAATTCCCACAAAGGTTAAATAAAACAGTGCATATACCCACGGGCCATTAAACCCTGTTAATGCCTCAACCGCCGAGCCAATAAATATAACAATAGCAGCAGGTGCTAATGCATATTCAATCAATACCGCAAGACCGGTTAAATAACCCCCTGCAGGCCCCATTGCTTGGCGCGCAAAACTGTAACCACCACCCGCCGCAGGAATAGCGGCCGACATTTCAGCAAGCGATAGCACTAGTGTTAAATACATTATTGCCATTAACACGGCAGCAATTGCAAAGCCGCCCCAACCGGCTTCTGCTATACCAAAATTCCAACCCGCAAAATCTCCCGAAATTACATACGATACCCCAAGCCCTGCAAGCAATAACCAGCCCGCTGTGCCACTTTTTAACTGCCTTTGTGCAAGATACTCTTTATTGTTATTAGACATTTTGACCTCTTTTTTATGGTTTTATTCCGCGATTAAAAAATTAGTGGTTTGAACCTGGTGCTCTATCACATCATCCTGTGTTCGGTCTTTTAAATTAACCCCTGTAAGCCCGCACTTTTTTGCCTCTTGCAATAAATATACGGCTCTTCGGGCTGCCTCAAAGTAGCTAAGCCCTGCAGGGCGAATATTCGAAATACAATTACGACACGCATCATTTAGCCCCGTTTTTGGCGCCCACGTTAAATAAAGGCCCAGGCTGTCGGGGGAGCTAAGCCCAGGGCGCTCCCCAATTAATACCATTACAACCTGCGCATTCAGCAGCTCGCCAATATCGTCACCAATTGCCACGCGGCCTTGCATTACTAAGGTAATTGGCGCAATTTTGTAAGGTGATGGCTCAGTGGGAAGCTGCTTTAAAAGCTCGGTTATAAATGGCGCGGCGTTTTTTTGTACCGCCAACGACGAAAGCCCATCAACGACTACAATAGCTAAATCATACTGCGCTTGTGCGCTGCTTTGCATCGTGTTTAAAAGAGTGTTTCGCCCTGCTTCGTTTAGCTTTCGACCTAAATCGGGGCGCTGCAAATACGTAACACGATCGGCAGCTTCGCTTTGTACATTTAAAGGTTTACCTAAATCACACAGCCCATTAATAGTGCTCAGTGATTTTGTCATTTCGTCAATGTCTAACGGAAAGTTAACCGCATCGCGCGCTTGAGCATGCGATAGCTGAAACGCTAACATTTCAGATGTCGGTAAACTAATACCTGCGCGGCCAAGGCCTATTCGCGCATCCGTAAAACGACGTAAATCACGCCATGGGTTTTCTACCACTTTACCGTTACTTTTATAATTACGTGTTTTTATATTTATAGGTTCTACAGATTTCATTACATCCCTCCTTGCACAGCCTTTAAAGGCGAAGCAAAGGCACTTGGTAAGGTATTTGATAAAATGGACTCGGCAGTATTTTCCATAATTTTCATCCTACTTAGCCAGGCTTCAAACTCAGGGGCGGGACGCGAACCTAAAACACGTCGCACATAGAGCGCATCATGAAACGAGGTGGTTTGGTAGTTAAGCATAATGTCGTCAGAACCTGGTATGCCCATTACAAACGAGCAACCCGCAACGCCAAGTAAGGTGAGTAAGTTATCCATATCGTTTTGGTCGGCCTCGGCGTGGTTGGTGTAACACACATCGCACCCCATAGGTATGCCTAAAAGCTTGGCACAAAAATGATCTTCAAGCCCTGCGCGGGTAATTTCTTTGCCATCAAATAAATACTCAGGGCCAATAAAGCCGACAACGGTATTAACTAATAAAGGGTCAAACTTACGCGCTACAGCATACGCCCGTGCCTCGCAAGTTTGTTGGTCAAGCCCATGGTGCGCATTGGCCGAAAGCGAGCTGCCTTGCCCTGTTTCAAAATACATTACATTATTGCCAACTGTGCCACGCTTTAAGCTCAGCGCAGCATCTTGCGCTTCAGCTAATGTATTCAAATTAAAACCAAAGCTTGAATTTGTAGCCTCTGTACCGCCAATTGACTGAAAAACCAAGTCCACCGGTGCCCCCGCTTCTATGCATTCTATGGTATTAGTTACATGGGTAAGCACACAGCTTTGAGTTGGAATTTCGTATTTCTGAATTACATCATCCATTAGCTTCATCAGCTTTATGGCTTGAGCTACGTTATCGGTGGCAGGGTTAATACCTATAACCGCATCGCCATTGCCGTATAAAAGGCCATCGAGCATGCATGCAGCAATACCGTTTATGTCATCAGTTGGGTGGTTAGGTTGCAAACGTGTTGATAAATGCCCTGGCAAACCTATGGTATTTCTAAACGCACTTTTTACGTGGCACTTTTTGGCAACGAGGATAAGATCTTGATTACGCATTATTTTACTTACCGCAGCGGCCATTTCAGGGGTAATAGCTTGCCTAACACTTGCAAGTACAGTAGGTGTTGCATAGTCACTTAATAACCAGTTTCTAAAATCCCCCACGGTTAAGTGCGAGATAAGTTTAAAGGCGTTTGCATCGTGCTCATCAATTATTAAGCGTGTAATTTCGTCTTGTTCGTAGGGAATAAGCACATCGTTTAAAAATGTTTTAAGCGGCACTTCGGCCAAGGTCATTTGTGCTACTGCGCGTTCTTGTGCCGATTGTGCAATAACCCCCGCTAGTCTATCACCTGAGCGCTGTGGCGTAGCTTTAGCCATTAATTGCGCTAAGCTCTTGAATTGATATGTTTGTGTACCTAACGTATAACTATATCCATGTGCCATGATTTACTCCGTATAACTAATATTTAAAACCTTGGTATAGGGCTTGCGTTATATTAGCTATAAATCAATTTTGAATAGTTACAAGAGAGCTTAATTTATACCAAGTGACTATCGAATTTTGGCAAATCATCTTTTATTATTGTATTTCAGCAAGTTACAAATGTAACTTTGTCACATACGTAAACTAAATTTTATTTACTTTAAAAGAGCATCACCGATATGGCGCAGCAAGGCAGCAACTATGCACCACAAAAGAGCAAGGTATTCACCCACGATATTGACGAGCAAGCACATAACCTTACTCAATGGCAGCAAAAGTATGACCAAGTAAGCGATGGCGGATTTTTTGGTTGCATAGAAGGCGTTAATTACAGCGGTATCCATGCGTTTAAAGAGTACACCGAACGCGCACTGCGACAACAATGCAACATAGCACCTAACTCTATTTGGCTGGGTATACCGAGTCAGTCTCAGCAAAGTAAAATTAATGGTCTTGATGTGGCAAGCAATCAGTTTATGTGCCGCACAAGCAATAGCGACTTTGAACTAATTACCCCTGAGCAATTTGATATTTACGGTTTGGTTATTAACTGGCATTCCATTGAATATATGGCGCAGTTACAGGGCGTTACAATTAAAAACCTTTCATCAACACAATCTGCTCGTTTGTCGGTAAGCGACTCATCACTTAAAACAGCAAGGCAAATAATTAATACTATGGCAACTGGCACTGGCTTTGGGCTAAAACCAGAATCCCAACAAGATATGCTTAATATGCTAGCACTACACTTATTACAAGCCGATAACCCGCAGCAAAGCATTGCCCCAAGTTACAAACACCGTAAAGCAGTGGTCGATAAAGTAAAAGAGTACGTGGCAGCCAACCCCCAAAAAACAATTACCATAACCGAACTTTGTGAGCTTACTTTTGTTAGTAGGCGTACATTGCAATACAGTTTCGAAAGCATATTAGGTATTAACCCACTTAAGTTTTTGCGTTTAACCCGTTTAAATAGCGTAAGGCGAGCACTTAAAACGGTTGGCCAAACCAAGCCAATATCCGTTATAGCAGCCAATTGGGGATTTTGGCATGCAGGGCAATTCACTAAAGACTACACGCAATTATTTGGCGAAAATCCCTCTCAAACCATCGCCAATAATTTGAAAGAGGCAACCTTTGAGTATTAAATGCGGCAAAGCTCACATCACAACCCCCTACCTACAAAATTAACACCGAAGTAAGCAAGCTTCACGCCTACCGACAAACTAACACCGAGGTAAATTACCCTGTAGACGCGCAGCTTGCTGGCGTTTTAAAAGCAACGCTTTAACCGGGGTATAAAGGATTGTTTCACCACCGAGAAGCGAAGGAGAGTACCTGGAGAAGTGACTAAACGATAAGGGTGCTTTCTCTGTGTAGCGCGAAGCGCCTCGGTGTACTCGGTGGTGGAATTAATGAGAAGCTGCGCTTCTAACGTGAGCAAGCTCGACGTCTACAAGTTTCACTTCTCATTT
>NZ_LKDU01000061.1:0-4965 GCF_001401855.1 Pseudoalteromonas sp. P1-7a
TTTTTTTTAAGCCTACTCCATTCTTTTTCAATTATTTCAAATAAATTTGTTTCTTTGTAATTAGGTGGTTGTTCTACCTTTTTCCAATTTTCAAATGTTTCTAACAATTCATCTAACAGCACTAGTTCGTGTTTAATACGTGAGGACTCAAAGTCGTTAACCTCTGACTTAGCTAATAACTTAATTGAACCTACAATAGGCTCTAACTCGTGAATAATTTGACCAATTGAGTCTGAAACTGCTTCGCTGCGTATGGCGTTGAGATCATCAGTTCCTACTTCTATCTGATGCTGTGTAGGCTTTAGAGGACCCTGTTTATTCGAACTTACTATGTCCTGTAAGGCGCTAGACAACCAAGGTTGATTAGCTTCTCTTGCAGCAGCTTCTATCGTGGAGATTTGCTCAGAAGTGACACTTTTTGCTATTTCTTTCAGCTTTTCTATTTGTTTATCAGGTCGAAGATTTTTAAGCTCAGTTAAAAGAGAGTTAATATCCATAATTAACTCGCATAAAAATTAGAGCGTAATTGAAATGCTTCTTTACCACCTTCCATAATCGACTCTATAACTTGTTTAACATCTAGTGAATCAATCTTACCTGAACATTTTATGAAACCTTTTTGTCCATTAGACTCTAGATTAATAACATTATTAGCGTTCCCTAAAACAGGAATGTTTGCATTGTGGCTAGATAGGATTGTTTGAGTATAATTTGATCTTTGCTTTATTGATTTTATTAAAGTCTGAGCAATAAACTCATTGTCTAAATGATCTTCAGGTTGATCAACTACTAGAACTCTATTGGTATTTTCCAATATAACTGAAAGTGCGACTGTACATCTTTGTCCTATCGACAACTGCTCTACAGGTTTATAATTACGATGATCTAGTAGCGAAAACTCCGCTGTATCCTCAATTTTAGCTGTCAAAATAGGGCCAATATTAATCTCACTTAAATAACCTAACAATCTAGTTGCTCTATCTAGGGGGAGGCCAATCGAGTTAGCAAAATCTTGGTACTTTAATGTGTGTGTGTAATAAAGAAGCCAAGCTGGTGAAACTTTTTGTGTAATAGTTGATATGACTTCCTTATATTTTAACCCTGAACCTCTTAAACAACCTTCGAGTGCATTACTATAATCGTTAAGGTTAGAATTTGGGGTCAGTGACGAGTTTATTGCAGGAAGCAAATTAGCATTTAAATAGTTTACAATTTGTGATCTTTTTGATTGTACTAAGTCTCTTAAGGTGGCTACTTTTTCTAATGTAGATTGGATATCGTCATAAATGTGACCAATCTTATCTTTTTTATCCTGAGCAATCCTTTGAGTGTTTTCTATTTGAGCTAAGGTTTGTCTTAGCCTTCCTAGCTCTCCAAGTATTGCGCCTGCGCCCTGATTAAAATTATCTACATTAATACGATTTGATCTAGCTTGTTCTTCTAAATTTAGTTTTTTATTAGTTAATGTATTAATTGTATTGTTTATAGTGTCCAGAAGATCACGATTGCTTTTTATTAAAAATTGAATCGTTGCTGAGTCTTTTGCAAAAGATTGAGAAACAATTTCATTCAATTTTATTGCTTCTTGGCTGTTATATTTTTGAAGATATAAAGGTGTGTTTAAAGACTCAAGATGAGATATTCTTTGAAGTAATGAGTTTTTTACAGCTGATATGTTTTGCAAATCAACACTAATTGCAGCTAATTCTGACTGAATATTATTGAGCGCATTTTGACTGTTTTGCATTGATGCATTTTGCTTTTGTATTTCTTGTTGCTGAAGCAATAATTGGTTTTCTCTATTCTTCAAGCTTTGAAATTGAGCTGTACTCTCCAGCAACTCTGATAGCTCTTTTTTACTTTGCGATAGTTGGGCGCATGAATTGTTTATTTGACTATTTAAATTAATTAATTCTTTTTGTTTTTCAGCTATTTCAGAATCAAAGCTATCTATCAAAGCTAACCTTCCTGAAGCATTAAGACTTACGGTCTCTATTTCTTTTTGTGAAAAAATTATTGGTTTTTCAAAGTACGTTGTGGAAAACGGCTCTCTATCCATAGCTGAACGAGAAACCGTTATTGGGGTTCCGTTATGCATTGCTTCTATGGTCACTCTTCCTGTTGATTGTAGTATGGAAACAGCATGAGAGGAGGACTCATTAGCGTTTGAAGATAAGTTGTCGACACCTAAGCCAAACCTAATTAACTCTATTACTGACGTTTTTCCTACACCTCGTCCACCAACTAGAACATTTAAACCTTCTGTAAAACTAAGATCTAATCCATCGAAAAAGCCTTCTTCTACTTTTAATTTTTTAATAATCAATTTTAGATTCCTTTCAAATTAGGTCTGTGTTTAAGCCCGCGGCTTTTAACCGTTGAGTGATATTTCGCATTTTCGAAAATTCAGTGCCAAAGCTGGGTTTAAGGCCAACCCCTTCGCAAAACTCTTTAGCAGTCATGCTTTTTAAGCTACCTGCATATTTGATCATTTGCAGATGCAACTCAGTGGTGTACTGGTTGCGTGGCGCATCATCTAAGGCTTGTTTGATGTGGTCGAAGATTGCTTGCTCGTTCATAAGGCTATTCTTCTTTTTGACTGTGATTTATCTAATTTATATAAATTAGATAAATAAGCAAGTAGAACCTACTAGAACCGTTTTAATGATTGATATTTCGCTCATTGCCATTTATCTAATCAATATTTGATCTTTAATTGATAACTAAGAGAAATATGATTATTTGTATACTCAAAAAATATCACAAAATATTTAATGATTTTTCAATTGTTTATGGAGTCAAAATAATTAATAGGAAATTATAATATTTATTTTTATAAATATTAATTCCTTGTTTTTCAATGTGTTATACATATATGCAAGTTGAGTTGATCAAAATTTAGGTCTACGATCACATTCGTGTTTAAACGAATTTGGAAATCAAAGGGGTCAAATCTTGACTTCAGACATCAAAGGTCTAAATTTATAATTTACAGCTTATCGAGTTGATTACTATGTCTAGGCCGCTGCGAATAGAGTATGAGAATGCGTTTTATCATGTAATGAATCGGGGAAGAGGGCGTGAAAATACCTTTTTGAGCGATGACGACTTTAAGTATTTTTTATATTGTATTGAGCAAGCAAGCCTTCGCTTTAATATTGAAGTGCATTCTTATTGTTTAATGACCAATCATTACCACCTGCTAATCAAAACCCCTGATGCAAATTTAGGCCAAGCCATGAAGCATATTAATGGCCTTTATACTCAATACTTTAACCGAACCCATAATACAGATGGTGCACTGTTTAGAGGTCGCTACAAAGCGGTGTTGGTGGATGCTGATAATTACTTACTCCATGTTAGCCGTTATATACATCGTAACCCTGTAGAAGCAAGTACACCGCTAGTCGATGAACTCATTGACTATAAATGGTCTAGCTACTCAGCCTTCATCAAAAAAGCGGCGACACCGAAATGGTTAGTTCGAGACTTTATATTTTCGCTTCAAGGAAAAAAGCGTAAATATGCTGCGTACAAACAGTTTGTTGAATATGAAAATAATAAAGAAATAAGCGCTTTTTATAGTGCTAAAAAGTTATTGTCGGTTTTAGGTTGTGAGGACTTTATTGAAAGTATAAAAGACTACATTGCCAAGCCTGATAGCGAAAGAAAGCTTGTTAGTAAAAATCACTCAGCAGATGAAGTTATAGCTTACTTAGCTCAATACTTTAATGTTGAGGTTAATGAGATTATAACGGTTAAAAAGGGGCGAAAAGAGAAAAATTTACCACGCTGGTTTGCTATTAAATTATGCCAAGATTTAACGGGGTTAAATTTGCAGGCATTAGCAGCTGTTTTTAATGTTGAGCATTATTCGGCGATATCGAAAGCTGTAGGTAGGTTGAATAAATTAATGGTTGAAGATGAAAAGGTTAAATTACAATTGGAAAAACTTCGAGATTGTTTGATGTCTGAAGTCAAGATTTGACCCCATCTAAAGACCTTATTCGGCGATATCGAAAGCTGTAGGTAGATTGAATAAATTAATGCTTGAAGATGAAAAGGTTAAGTTACAATTGGAAAAACTTCGAGATTGTTTGATGTTTGAAGTCAAGATTTGACCCCATCTAAAGACCGACCTCATCTAAATGCAGACCCCATTTAAAAAGGGCAATGTTACTGCCCTTTTTGACGCACTTAAACTTATTTTTATAACCTATAGCGGACTAAACTTTGCTCTACCCCCTATTTTAATCATCAGGGCCTTTTAAAGTAAACACTAAGTGTTTACGCATATCTTTTAAAATCACGCCTTTTTTAAGCATTGCGGCGCTCAAGCGCTTTTGCCATTTTAATAAATCAGGCTCTGCGGCTGCTAAAGCTTGTTCGTTTTCGAACTGAAAGCACAGCAGTAGTGAACTTGGAAATAAGTGGTACTCCACATCAAACCAGCACTGCAACATGCCAGGGATTTCTTCGCGACCTTGTGCTTCTAGTTTATCGGCGACATTAAGCACAAGTGCTTGTTGTTTTACTTGCACTGCAGAGAGTTTTTTCATTATTAAAATCCAAATTAGCGGCTAATAGATACAGCCAGAATGCGGGCATTATACGCAAGCTTGTAGGCAGGCAACAACCGTGGGTTGATTTGAGCGAAGCGAGACCTAACGCACAGCCAATGTAATAACCACAATAAGTAAAAATGCTATTACTTGTAGGCGCTTAGCTTGCAAGCGCGTTGGCCGAAAGCGCGCACTATTTGGTTTTACATGTAGAGGGAGTTTGTTTTAGTTTTTTAAGCAAGAAAACGTACCTAAATTACTATTACCCCCTCAAATAACGATTCCCACACCGAAAATAAAAACGACACTATTTTGCTAAAAGCTAAAAGCTAAAAGCTAAAAGCTAAAAGCTAAAAGCTAAAAGCTAAAAGCTAAAAGCTAAAAGCTAAAAGCTAAAAGCTAA
>NZ_LKDU01000062.1:0-4457 GCF_001401855.1 Pseudoalteromonas sp. P1-7a
CAAGGCGCCTACTTTAAAACACAATGTGCGTGAAGCTTGCTCACGCAAAGCTGTTAAGACTCAATACGCGGCATAAAGCCACGCCTACAGGTAAAGCATTACGCCCTATCTACGTCAAACGCGATGACTTCTTTTATCGTCTCTTTTTCGGTGGCTAGCATAACTAACCTGTCTATACCCATTGCAACGCCTGCACACTTTGGAAGCCCGTGTTCAAGCGCGGCGATTAAACGCCTATCCATGGGCACGTGGTTTAACCCATTGGCAGCGCGGTAGGCATTATCTTCATCAAAGCGTTTTGCCTGCTCTTTGGCATTAGTTAGCTCGTTAAAGCCGTTCGCTAATTCCATATTTTTATAATAGAGCTCAAAGCGCCCTGCTACGCGGTTATCGTGTTCACAAATTTGTGCAAGTGCCGCTTGCGACGCCGGAAAGTGATACACAAAACACGGCTTAGTTTGCCCAATAGTTGGCTCTACTTTCATACAAAATAACAGCTGCAGTAAGGTGTCTTTATTAGTTTCGTTTTTAGCTATATCGGCAAAGCCATGATCGCAGGCAAGTGCTTGTAATTGCGTAAGCGTAGCTGTTAATGGGTCTAGTGATAACACCTGCTCAAATGCTTGTTGATAAGTCAGTCGCTCCGCAGGCTCTACATTTAAAATAAGCTGCATTAGCTCATCCATCTCGTCCATTAATGCAAACTCATCAAACCCAGGGCGGTACCACTCAAGCATAGTAAATTCGGGATTATGATGGCGACCCGCTTCTTCATTTCTAAATGCCTTACAAAGCTGGAAAATTGGCCCAGAGCCTGCGGCTAATAGGCGCTTCATGGCAAATTCGGGCGATGTTTGTAAATAAAGCGGCAAGCCTCCAGCGTGGCCTGGGCCTACAAACTGCGTATTAAAACTCGCTAAATGCACATCGGTTACGCTTGCGCTACTTAAGCTAGGGGTTTCTACTTCCATTACATTACGCGTATAAAAAAACTCACGAATGGTTCGTAGTATGGCTGCGCGCTTTTTAAGGGTTTCTATGCTTGCGCTTGGGGCCCAAAGTGTTGCTGACATATTTTCTCCAAAAAAAATCCCAGCTTAAGCCGGGATTTTATAAACCGTAAACAAGCTTACTTAACACGGCCTACGTATTCACCGCTACGGGTGTCTACTTTAATTACTTCACCAATTTGTACGAATAATGGAACACGTACTACTGCACCCGTGCTAAGCGTTGCAGGTTTACCACCAGTGCCCGCTGTATCGCCTTTTAGGCCAGGATCAGTGTCAGTGATCTCAAGCTCAACAAAGTTAGGTGGCGTAACCGCGATTGGGCTACCGTTCCATAATGTAATAGTACATACATCGTTTTCAACTAGCCATTTACCTGCATCGCCAAGTGCTTTTTCGTCAGCGGCAATCTGCTCAAATGTTTCGTTGTTCATGAAATGCCAAAACTCACCGTCTGTGTAAAGGTACGCTAAGTCGGTATCCATTACATCGGCACCTTCAACTGATTCACCCGATTTAAAGGTTTTTTCAAGTACCTTGCCAGAAATAAGCTTACGGATACGAACACGGTTAAACGCTTGGCCCTTACCAGGTTTTACCATTTCGTTTTCTAAAATACTGCAAGGTTCGCCGTCCATCATAATTTTTAGGCCGCCCTTGAACTCGTTGGTGCTATAATTCGCCATCGTTTCCTCTATTTAATTTTTTTCGAGTAATCTACGTGCCAATGATACAAAGAAATGAAGCAAATTTGCATAAAAACTGGCAAAAAGAATTAGCAAATGTAGTTACCTGCCCAAAAACCTTGCTTGAAATGGTCGGTTTATCGAGCCAAGCCCATGAAAACGACCTAAAAGCCCGCAGTTTATTTCCGGTACGCGTGCCAGTCCCGTTTATAAAAAAAATGCGCAAGGGCGATGTAAACGATCCCTTATTGCTACAAGTTATGCCGCGCCACCAAGAGTTTTTAACTAAAACTGGTTTTAATAAAGATCCACTGCTTGAGCAAGACAACGAGCAGCCTGGGCTTTTACATAAGTATAAATCCCGTGTTTTAATTATGTTTAAAACCGGCTGTGCAGTAAATTGCCGTTACTGCTTTAGGCGCCACTTCCCGTATCAAGAAAACCAGCTTAATAAAAAAAGCCTGCTTGATGCGCTGAGCTACATAAAATCAGATGCCAACATAAACGAAGTAATTTTAAGTGGTGGCGACCCACTTATGGCCAAAGACGATGCCATTAGTTGGTTTTTAGATGAGCTTGAACAATTACCGCAAATTAAACGCATGCGAATACACAGCCGTTTGCCTGTTGTTATACCTGCGCGTATTACCGATGAACTATGCGCTAGATTGCAGCAATCACCGCTTAAAGTTGTGTTTATTAACCATATAAATCATGCAAACGAAATAGACGACGAGTTTAAAGCAGCCATGCAAAAGTTAAAGCAAGCAGGCGTAACGTTATTAAACCAAGCCGTTATTTTAAAAGAAGTGAACGATACAGTTGAGGCACAAATAAACTTAAGTGAGGCGTTATTTGATGCAGACGTACTGCCATACTATTTATATTTGCTTGATAAGGTTGAGGGCGCAAGCCACTTTGATATAGAAGAGCCACAGGCCATAGAAATAATGGCAGAGCTATTAGAAGCCCTGCCCGGATTTTTAGTGCCTAAATTGGTAAGAGAAATAGGCGGTCAGAAAAGCAAAACGCCTATCGACCTTAAGTTAGGGCGTGTTAACCTTTGATGGTTGAATTTGCAGCAGTATGTTTGGCTTTTAGGCAAGACTGAGCCTGTGTAGTGTGGTTATTCCCCATAAATAGGCGATAACGCAGCATAAATGCCAAACATGCGCTGCCCTTCGGGTTCTTCCTAGGGGCGATGAACTCTTTGTTACTCGGTTTTTACTTAGCCCACTAGGTTTCAAACCTCGCGCCGCGATTTAATCGCCCCTAGATTGAACAAATTTCAATCCGCAAAGATCAACACGCCCTAATTTAAACGTATATATTTACATTGTTACCCAGTGTTGCAGTGACCGACTGAGCCGGTGATTGCGCACTTGTTGCTTGCGCAGCCCCTTCAATAAGTGCAAGTGCTGCTGCGCCATCTGCTAATTGCTGCTTTTTAGACAAAGCAGCAGTATAAACTTCACCACCTTGGCCAGAGCTAGACATAGCGGGTAGATTTCCACCTGATATATTCATCGTTATAAGCCTTAATCAACCTGACATTTAAATGTAATCCAAGTACTATATCGGCAATGCAGTACAAAGCTTTAGGAAAACCATGGATTCTATAATTGAACAACTCAACGCTAACTTAAAAATTGTTTATCGCCAAGCACTTGATGCCGACAAAAAACTAGATGAACTACAGCAACAAGGCCACGGTAAATTTAAAGCCTTATTCCCAGCCGATGCCGGATTTAGTTTTGAAGCTAAACGTTTTAAGCCATATGTACTTGATGTAGCAGCCGATGTAGAAAGCTTAAGCACTGATGGTTTTGATGAAGAAAAGCTTAAAAAAGCGGTTATTAAACTGCAACAGTTACTTACCCTGCTCGCTACATTTAAATAATTGTTGTCAGTTGTCAGTTAAATATTAAAAAACACCGCGTTAAATTTAGTAAACATCAAATACAAAAACGCCGATAAAGTTTATCGGCATTTGTATATTTATTTTGTAGCTGTATTTAACTTATATTAGATAAAACTTTTGAATTAAACCAATTAGTTACTAAGCGTTTTTCATAATAAAATGCTCTAGAGGTTGAGCGCTTAATTTTATCTAAATAGCCTCTATCTTTTAATAACACTTCTGAGGCGTGGTTCACAACTTCACCCTGCGGATTAGTTACCGTGTAAGACAGCTTAATTTGTGGGTAATGAAATGGTTGAATTACTCTTGTTTTTTTAGCGCCAGAAAACTCGATAGCCCCTGCTAAATCAAGATCTGCAACCTCTACATTTAATTTATATCCACTTGGTAATTTTTCAGCTAACTTCGCAAAATGCTTTTCAAAGTTAATAGTAATTTGCTTTTCAAAAGAAGCCGGTGATTGATTTGCTGCACGCACATCGCGGTAATTGTCAAAATCTTGCCATTTAACCGTAGACTCACCTGCTTGTGCAATACCAACAGAACTTAAACCTATTACTAACGTTAGTAATTTTAAACTTTTCATAATCGTCTCCATGTGAACTATCAAAAGTCAACGCAAGTACAGCACATTCAATTTAAGTCAATAAACCTGAAAACTCACACTGATAACAGTAGTTTAAATTAGCAGCAAAAATTTTTAATGTAAAGTAGGTACATGTAAGGTTAATAATGTAGCTTGATTAAATAATAGCGGTTAGCGGTTAGCGGTTAGCGGTTAGCGGTTAGCGGTTAGCGGTTAGCGGTTAGCGGTTAGCGGTTAGCGGTTAGCGGTTAGCG
>NZ_LKDU01000063.1:0-4382 GCF_001401855.1 Pseudoalteromonas sp. P1-7a
ATGCATGGGACGATTGGAAATGTTAGCCCCATACAATATGAATCAATGAATTAAAACCCCGTGTCTACTTTATCGGGGTCAGCTCAGACCGCTGACCGCTGACCGCTGACCGCTGACCGCTGACCGCTGACCGCTCTATAATTTAACCTCTCCCTCTTTTAACTCTCTATACTCTCCACTTGCTAAGTTTTCGTCCAGTATAATATTCCCTATTTGCTCGCGGTGTAGTTCTACCACTTTGTTACCTACTGCGGCTAACATGCGTTTAACTTGATGGTATTTACCTTCGCTGATTGATAAGCGTAAGCTGTAGGTGGCAAGTGCTTCTGCTTTAGCTGGGCGGGTGAGATCTTTTTCGTTGTGAAGTTGTACGCCGTTGCGTAGTTGTTCTAATGCGTCTTCGGTTATAGGCTCTTGGGTTTCTACTAAGTAGGTTTTTAATTTGTTGTGCTTAGGCGAGGTTATACGATGCGACCAGTCGCCATCGTTGGTAATAAGCACTAAGCCAGTAGTATCTATATCAAGGCGACCTGCTACATGAAAGTCGGCCATATTTGGCTCATCGAGCAAATCAAATACGGTGGGGTGTAGCTCATCTACATTAGCACACACGTAGCCTACAGGTTTGTGCAGCATAAAGTAGCGCTTGCCTAAAAATACCATAGGCTCGCCAGCAAATGTTACTTCATCTTGCTGGGTTATTTGAAAATCGAACGCGGTAATAACTTCCCCATTAACTTGCGCTTCTTGGCGCTTAATTGCAGCGCGTGCTTTTGAGCGTGGCAGCTCTGCTAGGTGGCTAATAAATTTATCTAAGCGGCAAGGGAATTTCATTTTAGTTCACATTTTTAGTCGGCTACAATGGGCGCGATTATAGCCGATAGTGAAACCCCATGACAGTAAACTACCCACAAATATTAAAGCTCTATCAAGCAAAAATTGAAGCGGGTGAACTACGATTTGATAACGCTCAGCATAGTGCGGTAAATGCGTTAAATAATTTGAGCACACAGTTATGCACAAAAAAATTGTGGTGGCAAAAAACGCCATTCGTTAAAGGGGTTTATTTGTATGGGCCGGTAGGGCGGGGTAAATCTATGTTGATGGATTTATTTTATAAAAACTTACCCACTGAGCGTAAGCAGCGGCTGCATTTTCATCACTTTATGGCGCAGGTACACGCCCAACTTGCTCAATTACAAGGGCAAAAAAATCCACTTACATTGATTGCCAAACAGTGGGCTAAAAATATAAACGTGCTGTGTTTTGATGAGTTTTTTGTTAGTGACATTGGCGATGCAATGATTATGGCAAGGTTATTTAATGCCCTGTTTGATTGTGGGGTTGTGCTGGTGGCAACCTCTAACGTAAAGCCTGAACAGCTCTATCGTAATGGCCTGCAACGTGCGCGGTTTTTACCTACAATCGATTTAATTAATAACCACTGCCACATAGTTAGTGTGGCCGGGCAAGAAGATCACCGCTTTAGATACGGTAAAAACAACCGCCACTATTTTATTAATTTACCCAATGATGAGTTTAATAAGCTTTTTATTAAACAGTACCCGCAAGCGACTAAAAATCAAAGTTTACAGGTACACTCGCGCGCTTTACCGTATTTATTTAAAGCAAATAACGCACTGATGATTGATTTTATGGCGCTTTGCTCTGGCCCACGAAGTGCGCAGGATTATATGCTTTTAGCCAAACAGTTTAATGTTTTATATATAGCAAATGTGCCAAAAATGGGTGTAGGCGCAACGGGTAAGGTAATAGTGCATGGTATTGAAGATAGCTACCAACGAGAAAAGCAAACCCTTGATGAGCATTATTTAGATGACGAAGCGAGGCGCTTTATTGCATTGGTAGATGAATTTTACGATTGCCACAAGTTGTTAGTCATTAATGCGCAGGCACAGATAGAAACGCTTTATGAAGGTAAAAAATTGAGCTTTGAGTATGCGCGAACACAGTCGCGTATTGTTGAAATGCAAAATTGGTAATTAGCGCTGACGCTAAGTTTATTTATAGGCGCTTTGCTTGCGTGTTGGTATAAAAATACTGGTATTTCAACTTTGTACGAGAGCAAGCTTCACACCTAAAACTGAAATAACACAGGTGCAGAGGGTTTTGTAGACGCGCAGCTTGCTGGCGTTTAAAAGCAGCGCTTTTACGTCGTGTTTAACCCCTTTGATAAAGCTATGAGAAGCTTTGCATCAATCCTGAGCAAGCTTTAAGTCTACATTAAATATTAGCACGGTGATTAAATTTACTTGTAGATTATTTGCCTGCTTGTGCAGCAGGCAAAGCGTTTAATTAACCTTTATAACCATTAGGGTTATTTGACTGCCAACGCCATGTATCTTCCATCATGGCATCTATTCCGCGTTCTGCTTTCCAGCCTAGCTCCTTAAGTGCTTTTTCTGGCGCGGCGTAGCATGCAGCAATATCGCCAGGGCGGCGAGGCGATACTTGATAAGGTACGTCTTGGCCACTGGCTTTTATAAAGGCATTAACCATTTGCAGTACAGAGTAACCATTGCCTGTGCCAAGGTTATATACCAGCGCGCCGGTATTGTTGGCAATTTTATCAAGCGCTTTTAAGTGGCCCATCGCTAAATCTACAACGTGAATATAGTCGCGCACGCCGGTGCCATCAACGGTGTCGTAGTCGTCACCAAATACAGCAAGTTGTTTTAATTTACCTACTGCAACTTGGGCAATAAAGGGCAGTAAGTTATTTGGTATACCGTTAGGATCTTCGCCAATTAATCCCGACTCATGGGCGCCCACAGGGTTAAAGTAACGCAAAATAGCAAATGCAAAGCGTTCATCTGATTTAACAATATCTTGTAGCATCATCTCAACCATCAGTTTTGATGTGCCATACGGGTTTGTTGTGCCACCTACCGGGAAGTCTTCTTTAATCGGTAAGCTTGCAGGGTCGCCGTAAACGGTTGCTGATGAGCTAAATACGAGTTTAAATACGCCTGCATCACGCATGGCATCTACAAGTGTTAGCGTACCTTGTACGTTTGTTTGATAGTACTCAACAGGTTTAGCCACCGACTCACCAACCGACTTTAAGCCCGCAAAATGAATTACGCTCTCAATGGTGTGCCTTGCAAAAATGGCATCTAAAAAAACTTTATCAAGAATGTCGCCTTGGTAAAATGTGGCTTCTTTGCCTGTGATTTGCTTTACGCGTGCAAGCGACTCTTTTGATGCGTTACTTAAGTTATCAACAACAACAACTTCGCTACCTTGCTGTAAAAGTTCTAAAACGGTGTGTGAGCCTATATAGCCTGCGCCGCCTGTTACTAAAATTGCCATGAATGCTCCGTGGATACCTTTTTCAATTATCTTAATTTCACCATAAGTTGTGATGATTTACATGCTTTATTTGTAACTTTTATTATTAAGAGAGGGTCATATAGTAAAATACTTATAAAGTAGTTTAAATGTCGTATTAAGTTATAGTTAATCAATCACTGCTAAAATTATTAGTTATATTACTGGGCTAAGTCTAAATAATTAGTACTGCCCCTTTGGAGAATGCTATGAATTCAGTTAAATCAATCGCTATGGCAATGTGTATTACATTACCTGCATTTGCACACGCTGGAGAATCGGTAGTTAAGTGGCAAGATTTTAAAGACTACCGCGATGTGCGCGCTTCTAGCCAGAGCAAAGCGTCGTACCACAAACAAATTGCTACTCAGTTCGAAAAACACTTTTCTAAACTCGCCGAGCAGTTGCCAAAAGGCTATAAGCTAAATTTAGAAATAACCGATATCGATTTAGCAGGCGATGTTCGCTATGGCGGTATGGATGAAATACGCGTAGTAAAACCTATTTATTTTCCGCGCATTAAGCTCAATTACTCGCTTGTAGATAACGATGGTAGTGTAATAAGTGAAGCAAGCGACGTAGAGCTGAAAGACATGGGCTTTATGGATAAAATTAAAATGGGTCGCGACGAGCCGTTTTTTTATGAAAAACGCTTAATCACAGAGTGGTTTGGCGAGCAAATTTTAGCAAATTTAGATTAGGCAGTGTTGCGTGAGCAGGCTTCACTGCTTCGATTAAAATCACAGAGTTGCAATCATCGCCGAGTAGACGCGCAGCTTGTTGGCGTATAAAAGGAGCGCTTTTACATTGGTTATTATATTTTAAAACCATGAGAAGCTGCGCTTCTAACGTGAGCAAGCTCTACGTCTACAACCCAAATAAGCGCTGGGGCTAAATTTATTGTAGGCGCCTTGCTTACTAGTGCATTTGGAATTTATTCTGGCTAACCGCTAACCGCTAACCGCTAACCGCTAACCGCTAACCGCTAACCGCTAACCGCTAACCGCTAACCGCTAACCGCTAACCGCTAA
>NZ_LKDU01000064.1:0-4005 GCF_001401855.1 Pseudoalteromonas sp. P1-7a
GAGTGGTGGAATTGGTAGACACAAGGGATTTAAAATCCCTCGACTAACAAGTCGTGCCGGTTCAAGTCCGGCCTCGGGCACCACTTTTACTAAAGTCCTTTTAGTAAATTAAATAACCCACTATTTAAAATAAATCCTCAGTTTTATAATCAAACAATCATTTTATTTATGTTTTTGCTTATCTTTAAAAGTTAATAGCAATTGGCTTAATTAAATGAATGATTTGAAACAAGACAATCGTGCTTAAAGCAGAGCGTACGTATTGTTGTACCTTAGCGTTAGTTGATTAAACCTACATTACTTTTCCTATATCCCTTTGCAGCGGTCGAAAAACTACTTTTAACACTGTTTATTAAAGGGATTTTGCATAAATGCACGACTAATAGTGCATTTTAAAGTGTATTGCCAAAGCTAAATAGCTTGATGATTAAATACGTTCGTAAATGTATTAGCTGAAGTGTAGGTAAGGGCAGAAATAAAGTGAGAGCGCAAAGCGACACGAAGCCGCTTTGCTAAAGTATATAATGCTATAACTTTGTTTGTGCCTTATAGATAGGGTATTCGCTCATTAAGCCTTGAATAAGCGCTACGCACATTAAAATGAGCACAATTGAGAAAGGTAACGCTGTAGTTACGACTCCCGATTGCAAAGCTTGTAAGGCTTGAGAGCCTCCTACCCACAGTAATACGGCGGCTATAGCCCCTTCAATCGATGCCCAAAATATACGTTGTGGTACCGGCGCATCAATTTTCCCGCCAGCAGTTATACCATCTATCACAAGTGAGCCAGAGTCAGAAGAGGTTATAAAAAACACTAAAACAAGCACAATTGAAATAACACTAATAAAGCTACTTAGCGGAAGTTGCTCATAAACCTGAAATAGCGTTACTGAGATATCAGTTAACCCGTTTTGTCCAAGCGGGCCTATTTTATCAATAATTTGTGAAATGGCTAAATTACCAAATACGCCCATCCAAACTAAACTTAATAGTGTTGGCAAGCCAATGACGACCAATAAAAACTCTCGCACGGTGCGGCCCTTAGATACTCGGGCAATAAACATTCCGACAAATGGCGACCACGATATCCACCATGCCCAGTAAAATACTGTCCAGGCATGCATCCAGTCTTCATCTTCCCGGCCAAACGGATTACTAAGCGGGAGCATGTGTTCTACATATGCACCAAAGGTAAACCATATAGCCGTAATTGAATCACTAAAAGTAAGGGATATGATGGCTACAAGTAAAATAAATGCACATATAAGGTTTATGTTACTAAGTACTTTCACCCCCCCCTCAATACCTTTAATAACAGACACAATAGCAATACAGGTAACGAGCGCTATAACCGTAATTTGAAAAGCGGTACCGTAGTCTGTGCCCATTAAATAATTAATACCACTTGTTGCTTGCTGCGCCCCTAAACCAAGAGACGTTGCTAAACCAAAAAGCGTAGAGAGTACAGCAAGAATGTCGATAACATGACCCAGCCAACCCCAAGCACGATCGCCAAATAAAGGGTAAAACACGGATCGTATAGATAATGGAAGGCCTTTATTGTAGGCAAAAAATGCTAAACTAAGTGCAACAATGGCGTAAATTGCCCAGCCATGTAAACCCCAGTGATACATGGTGGCACCCATGGCTAAAGAGTGAGCTTCTGGGGTGTTTGGCTGTGCATTCATTGGCATTAAGTACCAATCAGTAAAATAAGCTGCGGGCTCTGCAACACCCCAAAACAGTAAACCTATCCCCATTCCTGCTGCAAATAGCATTGCCAACCATGAAAGATAACCATGTTCAGGTTTTGCATCAACACCTCCTAAGCGAATTTTGCCAAGAGGGGAGAGCGCAAGTGCAAAGCAAAATAATACGAAACCATTAGCAATCAACATGAAGTAACTATCAAATTTATTGATAATGGCATCTTTAGTTGAGGTAAGTGCTTCCCTGACGACTTCAGGGTCAAGCAATAAGGTAAGGGCAACAAATAGTATGACTAAAAATGCGCTTAT
Source organism: Pseudoalteromonas sp. P1-7a (assembly GCF_001401855.1). Taxonomy (NCBI): domain Bacteria; kingdom Pseudomonadati; phylum Pseudomonadota; class Gammaproteobacteria; order Alteromonadales; family Pseudoalteromonadaceae; genus Pseudoalteromonas; species Pseudoalteromonas sp. P1-7a. The sequence goes on from NZ_LKDU01000064.1 coordinate 2,019, forward strand.
TCCAAACACGGGATTATGAACATCAAACCCCCATTTTTGTACGTTATCTTGACCTACTTGATAATCGGTAGTGTCAATACTGTATTTGTTCAATTGGTCATCCATCATGACTCCTTTATATTATAGATAACAAACTTAAATTTTATTGTACGTAAGTAAATTAAAAAGCGCCTATTACTGATATTTAATTATGGTATATATCTTTGAAATACATTAATAAAATTTTATATAGTTTGTAAGGCAAAAAAAAGCGAGCATATGCTCGCTTAATAATTTTTCAATTTAGTGTTACTTCCACGCGTTAGGATCAACCTCTTTGGCAAGCTTAGGGTGCTTGGCTTTGTTAAACGTAGGTAGTACACCTTGCTTATTTTGTGCGTTGTAATCTTTTGATAACCATACAACAACACCAGAGAGCATAAACAGTGCAACCACGTTTACAATAGCCATTAGGCCCATAGAGATATCAGCAAGTGTCCAAATAATCCCTAGTTCACCAATGGCGCCAAACATAACCATACCTAATACCAATAACCTAAATATAAACATTCCTTTATTAGAGTTATGTTCTAAAAACATTAGGTTTGTTTCGGCATATGAGTAATTCGCTACAATAGAGGTAAATGCAAAAAACAAAATGGCAATGGCAATAAAGTAAGTGCCCCAATCACCTACGTGCTCTTGCAGTGCAGCTTGTGTTAACTCTATTCCTAATACACCCGATTCAGGCACAAGTTGATTAGACAGTAAGATTAATGAGGCTGTGGCTGTACAGATCACAATAGTATCTATAAATACACCTAGCATTTGCACATACCCTTGCGAGGCTGGGTGCGGAGGGTAAGGGGTTGCCGTTGCTGCAGCATTAGCTGCGCTACCCATACCTGCTTCGTTTGAAAACAAACCGCGCTTAATACCTTGGATCATAGCTTGTGTTACACCATAGCCAATGGCACCGGCGCCTGCTTGCTCTAAACCAAATGCACTTTTTACTATAAGTACAATAACATCAGGCAAAGCAGTGAAGTTTACTGCACATACATATATAGCAACTAGCAAATAGGCAAGCGCCATAAATGGAACAACCATTTCGGCAAAACGTGATATTGTTTTTAATCCACCAAAAATAATGATGCCAGAGCCAATCACAAGTGCTATGCCTACTATATACTTAGGTACATCAAACGCTACTTCAAATGCGGCAGCAATAGAGTTTGACTGTACAGCATTAAATACCAGGCCAAAGGCTAAAATTAAGCACAGTGAAAACAGGACACCCATCCAGCGTTTGCCTAAACCGCGCTCCATATAATAAGCAGGGCCGCCTCTAAAGTTGCCATCAGCGTCTTTAGTTTTATAAGCTTGTGCTAGTGTACTCTCAGCAAAACTAGTTGCCATACCTATTAAAGCAATCAGCCACATCCAAAATATAGCGCCAGGGCCACCTAAATAAAGTGCCACGGCAACACCGGCCATATTACCTGTTCCAACACGCGCGGCTAAAGAAGTACAAAAAGCTTGAAAAGAAGAAATCTCATCACCACCACATTTACGTGAGCCAAACATAACTTTAAACATATGGGGGAATTGTAAAAATTGAATAAAGCCCAACCGAATGGTAAAAAAGACACCTGCTGCTATTAATAAGTAGACGAGAACTTGGCCCCAAAGTAAGGCACTTATACTATTTATTATATCTGTCATGAATACTACCTAAGTACATGAGTTGAAAAAGTGCTGGCAACTTACCATAACGAATCAAAAGAGTTTAGTTTTAAAAGCAAAAAAGCAGTCTTATCCACAAGCTTTTGTGGGTAACATGTGCTTTTAATGTGGGCTTCTTATGGGTATAAATTAAATGCAATTTTATTAAATAAAACGCTTGCGTAAAAATCCGTTCTCCCTATAATGCGACCCCACTGAGACGGCAGAGCAGGCAACGCTTAGCGAGGCAAGCAAGCTACTTAGTGAGTCGAGTAAAACTTCG
>NZ_LKDU01000065.1:0-3546 GCF_001401855.1 Pseudoalteromonas sp. P1-7a
CTACTTTAAATTCTTTAGGGACAACCTTTTCAAGTTTTTGCTCAACAGCAACTACATCTTTACCCATCGCAAATTTGGTGCGGTTTGAAACACGAAAAATATGCGTGTCTACGGCAATGGTCGGCCAGCCGAAAGCTGTGTTGAGCACGACATTTGCGGTTTTTCGGCCAACTCCGGGGAGGGCTTCGAGGGCTTCGCGGTTTTCGGGCACAATGCCATTATGTTGATCAACCAATATTTGGCACATTTTGTACACGTTTGCGGCTTTTGAATTAAATAACCCAATGGTTTTTATATAATCGCGAAGTGCATCGTGGCCGATATCTAAAATGGCTTGTGGGGTATTAGCAACCGGAAATAATTTACGGGTAGCTTTATTTACCCCGACATCTGTGGCTTGTGCGGAGAGCGTAACAGCCACTAGTAGCTCAAATGGGCTTGAGTATTCAAGCTCGGTTTCTGGGTGTGGGTTTTGCTCGCGCAAACGCGAGAGTATTTGGTGACGTTTTTCTTTATTCATGCAACTTAAAACGCATTAGCTAATAGCGCTAAAGCGTTTTCCCCTTAAGTTAAGCTAGTAACACGTGCGCGTGGGCCTTTTTCGGCAGCAGGCGGCGTTACCTGTTTTGATTTTATTTGTGCGTCAATAACATTTTTTGCTGCTATTAGCAGCCCAAGCCCTAAAAAGGCACCTGGGGGCAAAATAGCGAGTAAAAACTGGCTATCGAAACTAAATATTTCCAAGCGTAGGCTTTGTGCCCATGGCCCTAGGAGCAAATCGGCGCCATCAAATAATGTACCTTGGCCTATCAGTTCACGCATTGCACCTAGCACTAACAGCACGGCCATAAAGCCTAAGCCCATCATTAGGCCGTCGAACGCAGACAGGTGAACAGGATTTTTAGAAGCATACGCCTCTGCACGGCCAATAATGGCGCAGTTAGTCACGATAAGTGGAATAAATATGCCTAGTGATTGATACAAGCCAAAGGTATACGCATTCATAAGTAGCTGAACTATGGTCACAAAGCCTGCAATAATCATTACAAATACCGGAATACGAATGTCTTTAGGCACCCAATTACGTACAATAGAAACGGTAACATTAGAGCCTACTAAAACTAATAAAGTAGCTAACCCTAGGCCAAGTGCGTTGGTTACCGTTGATGTAACAGCTAAAAGCGGGCATAAACCGAGCAGCTGCACGAGCGCTGGGTTATTGGCCCATACGCCTTCTTTGTATAAGGTTTTTAACTCACTCATGGTGTTACCTCTTGGCACGCATTAGGCTGTTTAAAAATGGCGTCAAAGTTAGCTTTTGCAAATAATACGGCATTTTTTACCGAGCCAACCACGGCGCGAGGCGTAATTGTTGCGCCGGTGAATTGGTCAAACTGGCCGCCATCTTTTTTTACCGCCCAACGGGCATCGTCTTCATTTTGAACCGTTAAATCGTTAAATGTAGTGATCCACAGCGACTTTTTAACCTCTACTTTATCACCTAGGCCGGGCGTTTCTTCGTGCTTAGTGGTACGTACGCCGGCAATGGTGCCATCAGCAAGTACGGCGGTTAATAAGTTAATATCGCCACTGTAACCACTAGGTGTTACGTGCCTGATTACAAGTGCAACAGGTTGCTGATTTTTATAAGCGCGGTAAATAACTTGCTCGGGGTAAGGGCCAAGTTGTTCGTCGCTCATAATTACGCAATTTGTATTGAGCTGATTATCGTAGCTGCGTGGGTTTAATACCTCTTGTAATTGTGAGGTTAATTGCAGGCGTTCTTGCTCGGCAATTTTATCGGCGGTGAATGCATCAATTGAGGCAACTAAGCCTGTTGTTATCAGTGCAAAGGCCGTTAATATCGCGCCATTTTTAGCCATTGATGAAATAATCATTTTACTGCTCCGTGGCCATAAGTGCGTGGTTGGGTGTAGTAATCAATCAGCGGTACAGCAATATTAATTAATAATACGCTAAAGGCTACCGCATCAGGGAAACCACCAAAGGTGCGAATCAAATACACCAACAAGCCAATTAACGCGCCATAGATTAGGCGCCCTTTATTGGTGGTTGCAGCTGAAACAGGGTCAGTGGCGATAAAAAATGCGCCCATCATGGTCGCGCCACTTAATAAGTGAAAGACCATACCTGGCTCGGTACCTGGCGCAGCAATATAGCCAATGGCACTGCACAGCGCCAGTGAGCCTATAAAGCTGACTGGAATATGCCAGTTTATAATTTTAGCTTTTAAAAGGTATAAACCACCGGCTAAAAAGCCTAGGTTAACCCATAGCCAACCAAGCCCAGCCCATTGAGAAAAAATTGGTTTTTGCATGCTTTCGCTAACCGTTAGACCATGTGCTACATCAGTTTTAACTGTATCAAGCGGGGTGGCCATGGTGAGGCCATCAACGCCGGCACGGACTTGATCAACACTAAAACCCAGCGCCGTAAAGTCGGTAAATATAAGACGTAATTGGTCAATAAAACCAATTGGGGCATTAAGTAAATCGGTAACGGGTAACCACGCGGTCATCTGTACCGGAAACGAGATTAAAAGAAGTACGTATGCGGCCATTGCTGGGTTGAATAAGTTAAACCCAAGCCCACCATAAAGTTGCTTTACAATCACAATGGCAAATAAACAGCCAATAATAATGACCCACCAAGGCGCCAGCGGCGGAATACTCAGTGCTAACAGCACACCAGTAAGCCATGCACTACCATCACTCAATGCAGGCCAAATAGGGCGTTTGCGCATTAACATAATGGCTGCTTCAAATACGCTTACAGCAACAAGTGCCAGTACTAACTGAATAAGTACGCCAGTCCCAAAAAATACCACTTGTGCTATTAGTCCAGGAATACACGCAGCAATGACGGTTAGCATTAAGCGCGTTAACGACTTATGGCTATGGTTGTGCGGCGAACTGGCCATGGTTAATTTCATGACTGATCATTTCCTTCTTTTTGTAACTTTTTAGCTTTGGCGCGCGCTATTGCGGCGGCCACGGCGGCTTTTTTCTTCTCTGCTGCAGTTTGCTCAGAGTCTGAACCGTTGCTGGTTTGTGGCTCATTGCTTTGTTCAGGTGCGCTGTGTTCACTTGGTGCTGATTGCTCAGCTTCTTTAGCGGCTTTTTTAGCTTTAGCGCGGGCAATAGCAGCAGCTACGGCGGCTTTTTTGTCATCAGCTGGAGGGCTTACTTGTGAGTTTTCAGGCTCAACATTACTTGTTTTCTCAGCAGCATTTGGTTCAGCTGATTGCTGGGTTTGCTCAGCCGCTTTAGCGGCTTTTTTAGCTTTAGCGCGGGCAATAGCCGCAGCTACGGCCGCTTTTTTGTCATCAGCAGGAGGGCTTACTTGTGAGTTTTCCGGCTCAGCATCACTTGTTTGCTCAGCTGTACTGGGTTCATCTAATTGCTGGGTTTGCGCAGCCGCTTTAGCGGCTTTTTTAGCTTTAGCACGGGCAATAGCCGCAGCTACCGCAGCTTTTTTATCATCAGCTGGGGCGATTGCTTCATCGTTTTTTGGCTCAGCGCTTTG
>NZ_LKDU01000066.1:0-3032 GCF_001401855.1 Pseudoalteromonas sp. P1-7a
CTTTTCAAGTTTTTGCTCAACAGCAACTACATCTTTACCCATCGCAAATTTGGTGCGGTTTGAAGCCCGAAAATATGCGTGTGCACGGCAATGGTCGGCCAGCCGAATTATAAGTAAACTAGATGGTGTGTTCATTTTAGAGCGAAATTTCGTAAATAGTATGTTTTAGTATTAACTGTATAAGGCAAATTTGATTGTTTTCTAAAGTAGCAAACTTGTTAATTAAATTGAGTGAGCGCAAAACTCTGCCTATTTTTACTCTCTATTTATAGCTCTGATATTACTTGGTTTGGAGCATAGTCTGATTGTCATTTATCATGTATGATTCAACAATTTCCCTAAAATAACTAACTAAAATGACCGAGAGTATTGCATTATTAGTTTTTTTCACTCATTTATTAGTTGCGGTTTTCCTCCTAAATATTCATTCTGGCAATCAATTAAGTAATAAAATTTTAGCTGTTTTTTTATTAATCACTGCGCTTGATATCAGTAACTTTATATTTTCTGGCTTTTATGGTGATCATTTAAATCTAGATATGTTTCGAGCTAACTTTTCGGCTTTGCTAGCGCCTACACTTTATTTTTACGTAAAGTCTATTATTTATAGTGACTTAAAGCTCAAAACGAAAGACCTGCTGCATGCTATTCCGTTTATTATTATTTGTTTAATCTTTATTCCCCGCTTTCACCTTGCAGATGACATTGCAAAAATGTCCTTTTATAACAACCATGAACCTTTATTTGAAGTTTTGTTTGTTCATTTAGTGCTCTACTTGCAAATGTTCTTCTATCTAGCATTGATTTTTAAGAAATTAAACTATTATAAATTAACTGTTTTAAATAACTATTCAAATATTGAAATACTCAATAAGCAATGGTTAAACAATTTTATGATGGCTTTTTTAATTGATTTCACTATTGTTTTAGCACGTAATATTATCAAATTTACCGAGTTACAAGGACTATTGAACTTATTAACTCCTTTAATGATGACAGTCACACTATTTTTTGTTTGTTGGATATTATGGCAAGCACTTCATAAACCTTTAATATTTCACGGTATTAGCTCAAAAGTTGAATCACTTGAACCAAAAAAACTTCCACAGAACCCAAGTGAAGATGTAATTGTTGATGCTAATGAAGCACAGAGAGTGTTATCCACAATTAAGTGCCATATGTCGCTTAATAAACCTTATCTGAATCCATCACTAAACATTGACACGTTGGCAAAGCAATTAAATATACCTGCCTTAGAAATTTCAACCGTACTCAATCATCACCTTGGGCAACACTTTTTTGATTTCATAAATAGTTATCGAGTTAATGAAGCTGCTAATATCCTTTCTTTAAAAAGCAATAAAAAAAAAGCGATTTTAGAGATATTGTTAGAAGTTGGTTTTAATTCAAAATCGTCTTTTAACACTGCTTTTAAAAAGCATTTAACAGTGACTCCATCCCAATATAGAAAAGAACGATTAAACGATTAAATTTATATCTTCTAGCGCAAACCCTTTATATATAAGACGTCCGACTTTTATAGTCGGTCGAAATCAATCTTGAACCTTACTAATATCCCTATTATCAAATCAAAACTGCTTTGATAAAAAACATTAATGTGAATCAAATAATAGGTGTTTTATGTATAAAAAAATTACGTTAGCTTTCATTTTATTTCTTACTTTTTTTGGGCAGGTGCAAGCTAAAAATAGAGATATAATCTCCAATAAAGACATTTCAAACATTGTAACAATGCACGCTAATCAACTCTTGCAGGACTCTCGTTTTGTTTCTACATCTATAGGGGTCGTTACGGAAACGGATTCAGTTATTTTACATTTTGGTGAACTCACAAGGCATAAAGGAAATACCCCGACAGATAACACAATTTATGAAATAGGGTCTGTAAGTAAAACCATGACTGGGTTGATTACCGCTTATGCTGTGAAAGATGGAAAGTTATCTTTGAACGATAACATCAATAAGTATATTAATAATAAACTAGACAAATTAAGTACTGAAAAAAATCCTGTGACCGTTCGACAGCTTTTGACTCACAGTTCAGGATTACCAAGAGGTTATGTAGATTTAGGTTTAAGGGCTGAAACATTATCCAAAACATCGTTTTTAAAGGCATTAAATAATGTAAACCCTTCAGAAAATAAAGGTAAATACCATTACTCAAGTGCGGGAATAGAGCTTTTATCATATATATTAGAAACTGTTTACCAAATGCCATTCGATAATTTATTACAGCAAGTATTGTCATCAGAAACTAATATGAAAGATACGAAAGTGAACTTGGCTCAAGAGCAGCTTAAGGACGTTGCATATGGTTATAATGAGAAAGGTGAGATAGCAAAAGCTCACCTTACTCCTGAAGTACTATGGGGTGGGAGTGGCTACATAAAGACTACTATGTCAGATCTTGTAAAATATATGAAGTGGCAACTAAAAGAAGAAAGTAAAGTCATTAAAGAATCACATAAAAAATTATTTCATGTTAGTGGTAATGATTATATAGCTTATTCATGGATTGCTTCAGAGGACGAAAGTTTAGGAAATTATTATATACACCATGGTGGGTTAGAAGGTACACAGAATTGGATAATTGTTTTTTTAGACCTTAATATCGCTATATCCATTGTGACCAACACTAGCTTTCCTGAGGCTGCCGGGCTACTTAGAGAAACTGGAATGACTATTATAAAAAATTTGAAATAGTTATTTAATCAACTAGCTTTTCTAAATGGTTAAAGTGCAACTTTTAGTACTAATTAGTCCACTTTACTGTGCAGTTTGAAGTTTTGGCCCTATGTCAAAACTTCACGCATAGCAGAAGAGTTATTCAGTCTTGTCTTTAAACTCACACAAGTCTTCTATTATACACGAGCCGCATTTAGGCTTACGGGCAACGCAAGTATAGCGCCCGTGTAGTATTAACCAGTGGTGTACGTCTACTTTAAATTCTTTAGGGACAACCTTTTCAAGTTTTTGCTCAACAGCAACTACATCTTTACCCATCGCAAATT
>NZ_LKDU01000067.1:0-2499 GCF_001401855.1 Pseudoalteromonas sp. P1-7a
TTAGCTGTTAGCTGTTAGCTGTTAGCTGTTAGCTGTTAGCTGTTAGCTGTTAGCTGTTAGCTGTTAGCTGTTAGCTGTTAGCTGTTAGCCAGAATAAATTATTAAGCATCGCGTTTACAATAAATACGGTTATATTTTATTAGTAGGCGTGAAGCTTGCTCACGCAATTGAAATATCTATACTATGCAGCAAGACGCCTACAATAAATTTAGCTTCAGAGCTTATTTGGGCTGTAGACGTAGAGCTTGCTCACGTTAGAAGCGAAGCTTCTCATGGCTTTAAAATATAATAACCACTGTAAAAGCACTACCTTTAAACTCCAGCAAGCAAGGCGCCTACAACGTTCCCCTCTAAAGCGCAGCGCCTCTTAACCTCTTAGTGAATAAGTTACTTAAAACCCTATTGCACAAAGAGAAGCAAAAGAGAAAAAATGAGAAAACATGCAAGTAGCAGCGAGTTTACCTCGCGTAAAACGTTTTGCATCAATATATATGCATAATAAATTGCAAATATGCCACCAAACTGCGGCCTATAAAATAAAACTTAGCCTAAAGCTCATTTGGGCTACAAATAAGGCGCTTACTTAAAATAGCTGGTAATTATCTACATAGGGTGAGTCTTTCTCTTTCTTACTTAGTTATTTATTGCTAACCTCGCATTAACGTTTTTTACTTAAACAATTTTTTGCTAACGGAATAATTATGCTAAAAAAAATATCGCTACTTGTCGGGATGGCAATCAGTGCAAATGTAATGGCTAAAGGCGGGGTTTCACCTTATTTACCTTTAAATCAAGTACCGGAGCTTGAGCATCAAGTACAACGCCTTTTAGCTGTAAGTAAAAATACGCACATAATGAGTAAGCCCTATAAAGCGCATGATATTTATAAAGTGCTGCAAACTGTTAGGCATACTTACCCTGAGTTATACCAAACACTTTCTTATCAGCTTAGCCCCTACATACAAAGTGATGCAGGCGCTTTTGCAAAGTTAACCATAGCCGCAGGTACAAAAGATAAAACACTGCCAAACCAGCGCGGGCAAACCACAAAAACTAACCTAATTGCTGAAGGCGGTGCTTATGCAAACTTTGGACGCCACTTTGGTGTTAGTGTTGCGGGTATAGCCAACGAAGACGAAATACTCCCAACGCAAAGCTTTATATACTTAGGGTATAAATACGCCCAACTAGATATTGGTTACCGTGAGCATTGGTACTCTCCCTTTGAAGACAGCGCTATGTTATTAAGCACACAAGCTAAAACTACACCTTCTATAACGCTTAGTAACGTAGAACCAATCACTAGCTTTAACATTAGATACGACATGTTTATTAGCCAAATGACAGAACAAAGCGGCATATTAAAAGAGGGTAAACAAACAGGTGTAGAAAGAGTTTACGAGCCAGGTAAACCGTATTTATTTGGTTTGCACACAAGCTTTGCAGCTACCGATAATTTAACTATAGGCCTAAGCCGCTTAATGCAATTTGGTGGCGGGCCACGTAGTGTAACACTAAAAGATTTTGCTGAAGGCTTTTTTAGCCCTGGCAGTAAAGACAACATAGGTAGAAAGGATGCCGATGAGCTTGGAGAAAACTACGAGCTAGGCGATCAACTAGGCTCTATAACATTTGAATACAACAACAGCCTATATTCACTTCCGTTTGAGCTATATGGAGAGGTTGCACTAGAAGATACGCTGGGTGGTTCACGCAATAACGCCTATAGCTTTGGTTTATATTTTCCCTTTATTGCAAACAACCACAGCTTACGCTTTGAACACAGTAATTGGCAAAAGCTTTGGTACGCAAACGGTATCTACTTAGATGGTAATCGTAATTCTGGTAATGTTATTGGCCACTGGGGTGGCGATGAACACAACTACACCGACTACACGCCAGCTAAATCAATGAGTATAAATTGGCACTGGCAGTTAAGTTCTATAGAAACGTTCAATACCACTATTCGTTCGCTTAAAAATAAAAACAGCGGCTATAAAACAGGCTACGAGCTGCAAACAGCCTATACACGTAAGTTAAGCAAACCAATAATGGGCGCCCAAAGTTGGGGCGCAGAGCTCTACCAAGGTAAAGATGTATTTGGAGAAACCTTTGCAAGGTTAGCTGTATTCGCAAATTTTTAAAGTTTATTAAAGGCGCACCTTAAAGCTTTGCTTCTAAAAGCTTAAATTTAGCCTAAGTGCGCCAGCAAGCAAGGCGCCTACAAAATAACAATATACTCCGAGCATAAAACCTATGTAGGCGTGAAGCTTGCTCACACAAAACATAATAACTTGGTACTAACCAAATATATACATCCACAAAAAAGCGCGGCATAAAGCCGCGACTACAGCGTTCCCCTGTAGAGCGCAGCGCCTCTTAACCTCTTAGTGAATAAGTTACTTAAAAGCCTATTGCACAAAGAGAAGAAAAAGAGGAGTAAATGAGAAAACATATAAGTAGCAGCGAGTTTTCCTCGCGTTTAGCCTTAACGCGGCA
>NZ_LKDU01000068.1:0-2229 GCF_001401855.1 Pseudoalteromonas sp. P1-7a
CAGCAAATTAAAGAGCTAGTTAGCTTTTGTAATTTAGAGTGGCAAGCACAATGTATAGATTTTCATTTAAACACCGCGCCAGTATCTACTGCCAGTAAAGTGCAAGTACGCCAACCGCTAAACAACAAAGCCATTGGGCGTTGGAAGGCATTTAAGCCCCATACTGATGAGGCTGAGACCTACTTAAAACAACAAGATATTATAGGATGAAATATCACTTCTATTTTATATAAATTCGCTTAATTAATTTATAGTCAGGTAATTACTTTTTAAAATAAATATAAGCACTGTGACGATCAAACTAACACAGTTGCCAATGCTTACTGAAAAATATTGATAGAAAAGGAATAATATAAATGGAATAAAATTCAGCTAACGTTCCCTTGAAGGGGCCACATAGTGAGTGGTATAATTACTAAAGGATAAAAATTAAAGGATTAAAATGTTAATATTTAAAGAACTAAACTTAGTAAATATAACAAGGTTAACTAATAGTGTTGGCCACGGTGCTAGGAATGCCCCACTAGATGTTTTAGTACTACAAAGGCTTTTATTAGGTACCACAAAAAAGTATTTCGGTAAAAAAGTACTAAAGCCCGATGGATATTATGGTAGTAAAACTGAAGAGCAACTAAAGCTATTTCAATCCGCTGCATTGGGTAATAAACACCCAAGTAAAAAAGTTATACCTGATGATTTAACTCACAAAGCACTTGTAGCCTCATTAAGTCAGAACTTTCTAAAAAAGCACAAAGAAGCTGCGCTTTTAAATCAAGTTCAAGTTATTGATTATGAACACTTCATTAAAATATATAAAAAGCAGTTCCCTAATGAGCAAGCATTTAATGATCTAAAAAAACTCTTGATTGAGTGTGTAATGGATCCTCACATTACCGATATCCGATGGATTGCTTACATGTTAGCGACAGTAAAACGTGAGTGCGGACGTACCTGGAAACCAATTAAAGAGTGGGGAAAAGGAAAAGGTAAGCTGTATGGTAGCGTACACGATGTTCCAACTACTTCAACTGTAGAAAAAAACATATACTACGGAAGGGGTTATGTACAATTAACATGGGATTATAATTATAAAAAGGTTGGCGATGCTTTAGGGCTAGGAGATAAGCTCTATATAAATCCTGACCTAGCACTTAATCATAAAATTGCTTATGCAATAATGTCTTATGGCATGCGAGAAGGTTTATTTGCTAAAGCGAAGCTAGGCCAATTTATATCAGGTGCAACTTCTAATTATATTGGAGCTAGGAGAATAATTAATGGTCAAGATCACGCTTTAGAGATTGCTAATGACGCTATAATTTTTGAGCGACTATTGAAAGCGTCACGAGGTACATTTGAATTTGAAAAGTTATTATTCTCAACAAATGTAGCGTTAGCTTAACACACATATACTTTTATGGACTAACTCTTGGTGAAATTAAATATGACCTTATTTGTTATGATCTTTTTATTATGCTCGCATGTTAATGCCGCTTCACTCAATGCAGATATTAAGAATAATAACCCCTTAAAAATGCAGATACCCTCTGGTCAAAAGTTGCCTCTAGATTTTGAACTATTAACTCAAAAAAAGCTTCTTGGCTCACTAAATAAAAACGACAATTGTTCTATCAAAGACGAACATCATAACAATCGATTTGTTTCAGTTTTTAAACTAAGTTCGGGTGATAAATTGCTTGCATTAGCTTGCAACACTGGAGCATATCAAGACAGTTATTTGACCTATTATGTCAAGACGTTAACTAACATGGCTTACCCCATAACTTGGTCAGAACCTACTTTTATTGATAATAAGTGGGAGCTAAAGCAAACTAATTTACTTACCGGCAGTATTGAAATTACCGAAATAGGGAACCAATTAAAGTCTCTGCGCTTATATTCTGCTTTTGGCTCTTGCGGTTATAAAGTCAATTACACCATTTCGTTCCCACAGTTGGTTAATCTAAAACCTAATTTAATACATGCAGACAACGATTGTGGTAATGGCATTTTAGTTGACGAGTGGCCAGTAATTTCCAATTCAAAATAACATCACTAGTAATTATATTAAGGTCATATACTAATTTGATAAATGCCCCCAGTATGGGGGGATTTATCTTTTTTAAATAGCCGCTTTTATAAACTCATGCAGCACTTTAGCGCCCTGCACAACAATATAAAATTAGTAAAATACGAAGAATTAGTCGCACAGCCCGAGCAGCAAATTAA
>NZ_LKDU01000069.1:0-1941 GCF_001401855.1 Pseudoalteromonas sp. P1-7a
CTTTTCAAGTTTTTGCTCAACAGCAACTACATCTTTACCCATCGCAAATTTGGTGCGGTTTGAAGCCCGAAAATATGCGTGTGCACGGCTATTGTCGGCCAGCCGAGAGATAAGGAAAATAGAACGGCCTTCATACGTAGTTAATTAAATTGAGAGTAAAGTAAGTAACTAGCTGTCACGATTAAAGCGCCACCCATCGATAAATTAAACAACTTTAATTTGAATTTACTATTTAATAATTTGGCAGATTTGTCTCCTAGTACAGACCAACAAAAAAGAGATAAGTAACAGACAACAAAATAAATTAATGAAAAGAGTAAGAACTCTTTTGAACTGTTAGGAACCGAAAACAAGGAAGCGCCAGCTAAACAAGCAATCCATGCTTTAGGATTTAGCCATTGTAAAATAAAACCTTGTAGAAATGTTGGTTGGTGCTGTTTTTCAATATCTAGCTCTGGGTCTGACGTTGCAATTAGATATCCCATGTAAATGATAAATGAGGAGCCAACAACGGTTAAATATTTAAGAAAACTAGGGTAGGAGTTTATTACCTGAGAAAAACCGAGTCCTATGAACAAAAGTAGTAATGTGAACCCAATGGTTCCGCCTGAAACGAAAGGTAAAGTTTTTCGAACTCCATAATTCATTCCGGAGGAAATAATAATCATATTTACAGGACCCGGTGAAATCGACATGGTTAATGAAAACGAAAACATTGCTATTAGTAAAGACATAAATTCTCCTTAGTTTATGGAGACTATATATTAATATTATTGGTTCGATTAGCTGTTATAATTGGTTTTCACTGTTCTATATATTTTAATAATTATGATAGATGAATTACGTTCAATGGCTATTTTCGCGGAGACGATAAAACAAGGTTCTTTTCGGGCTGCGGCCAAAAAATTACAGTTATCTCCTTCAGTTGTTAGTTATCAAGTTACTCAACTGGAAAACCATCTTGGTACTGCTCTTATTTACCGTTCAACTAGAAACCTTTCTTTAACTAATGAGGGAAAGGTACTTTTTCAATACGCATTGAGTATGGTTGAGTCGGCGCATCAAGGACTAAACTTGGTGACTTCAAAACAACAAGAGTTAAGGGGAACCTTAACGGTGACGCTACCTTCTGCGTTGATAAAATCAGATATTAGTAGAAATATCGCTAAATTTGCAAAGAGTCATGCTTTGTTAAATCTGAATTTTATTTACACAGATGAAAGACAAAACCTAATTGAACAAGGGATAGATATCGCTTTTCGAGCTGGTGAAATGGAGGACAGTAATCTAATCGCGACACGAGTGGGTGAAATAAAGAGAAAATTAGTCTGCTCTTATGAATTCGCTCAAATGATAGAGGAGCCAATTTCTCCTGTTGATATAGAGCAATACAACTGGATAAAACTTACCATGCTTCCTAATAGAAGAACCTTGATTGATGCTAACGGCGAGAAAGTCGATATTAGCTTTAAGAGCAATGTTAGCGTTAATAGCGTAGAAGCAATGACAGAACTATGTCTGAATGGGTTAGGTATAGCGACTCCACCAGACTATTTAGTTGAAAAAGGGCTAAAAGATAGATCTTTAGTTGAGTTATTAACTAACTGGAAAATTGAGCCTATACCCATATATGCTGTTTGGCCAAGTAACGTATTTCAAAGCAGTAATGCTAAGCGTTTGCTGAGCTTTCTAAATCAAACTACCCAATAGGGCTCAAAATAGAAACAGATATAAAAGACTATTGACCACGCTATTAGTCAGTCTTATCTTTAAACTCACACAAGTCTTCAATAATACAGCTGCCGCATTTAGGCTTACGGGCAACGCAAGTATAGCGCCCGTGTAGTATTAGCCAGTGGTGTACGTCTACTTTAAATTCTTTAGGGACAACCTTTTCAAGTTTTTGCTCAACAGCAACTACATCTTTACCCATCGCAAATT
>NZ_LKDU01000070.1:0-1638 GCF_001401855.1 Pseudoalteromonas sp. P1-7a
AAGGGGATTCGAACCCCTGTTACCGCCGTGAAAGGGCGGTGTCCTAGGCCTCTAGACGATGGGGACACTAAAAAGTGTCACTAGGACAATTGATAAGTTTAACTCATATCATGAGGTGCTAAGGTAATACGTTTAATACACATAAAGACTCGAGCTTTAAGTGTTACGCTATTCTCTTGGTAAAACCACGCCTAACTATTTGTTAGATGGCGTCCCCAAGGGGATTCGAACCCCTGTTACCGCCGTGAAAGGGCGGTGTCCTAGGCCTCTAGACGATGGGGACACAGAAAACTGCTACCCTAGGACATGCACAAAGATTTGGTGGAGCTATGCGGGATCGAACCGCAGACCTCTTCGCTGCCAGCGAAGCGCTCTCCCAGCTGAGCTATAGCCCCAAACCTTTTAATACCTAACGTGTTTAACACGTTGTGTATCGCTGAGTGCGGGGCGCATTCTATGCACCCCCCAAAATAAAGTCAACAGTTTTTTATGCCACTTTATTTAAATGGTTTAATTTTCAACAAACTGGCTATCAGACATGCAAAAAAATACAATTTCGACAAAATTTGGCCTGTACTTCATCTCACAGTACTATAAACAGGTTAATTATCTATTTATACCTCGTTGATGAAGTAATAATGTTTAACATAAAAGGTATACATTTATATGCAAATTGAGTTGGGGTTAAAAAAGTACTAAAACCAAGGCTAAACCCCGCATTTAAGTGTGTTATTAAAATGCGAGGGCTCTATTCGATAACCTTATTATTAAATGCTCAACCCTTCCCTTTTTAAGTTGCTTGTACACACATATAAAAATTGAAGTGAATTAGGCCGTCGTTAAAAGTGCTAGCAAATAATTCGTGCTGTTTTTAAACACTATGTTCCAGTTTGGGTAATAGGCTCTTTTTTGTTGTCATTGTGCCAAAACCCATGGCGTTAATTAAAGTTTATTCGTACTAATGGCAATACAGATAACTGCTTATGCCCTTTAACGTGTTCGTACCTTTTAAAAAGTACCCTAAACCAGTTCAATAATTTAAAACCTTATATAGTCATAAATCTTCTTTTTGATAAAACGTCACGCTTACTGTATCAATTTCAACATAGCCTTTTATTAGCTTATTTAAGTAATGCTTTTTATTTTAAGTAAAAATAAGGCAGTCACTTAGTTCAGATTCAGCTGTTAATTTACCCTAACAACTTAAATTTGATGATAAAGTAAACGCCAACCACCCTGCGCTGTTTATAAAACCTTCATTCAGCACATTTTTATCATTCAAGTGTTGACACATTTGCAACTCTATCTATAATAGCGCCCCACAACAACGCAGCAATGTAATGTTGTTTAGATGTGGGTGATTAGCTCAGTTGGGAGAGCATCGCCCTTACAAGGCGAGGGTCACTGGTTCAAGTCCAGTATCACCCACCACTTTATTAAGTGTACACATCTAAAATTCTATATGAGTTGTTAGCTCAGTTAGAAAAGAGAGCGTCACTGCTTTTAGTAAAAGAGGGTGAGGTTCACTGGTTAAAATCCAGTACTATTATTTAATAGTAGCGTTTTAATTTATATGTGGGTGATTAGCTCAGTTGGGAGAGCATCGCCCTTACAAGGCGAGGGTCACTGGTTCAAGTC
>NZ_LKDU01000071.1:0-1549 GCF_001401855.1 Pseudoalteromonas sp. P1-7a
CCATTACGACCGAAGTGCAAGCCGATGGCACCTTTAGTGTAGATGTGCCTAATGAGTTAAGTGAAGGTGAATTTACCGTTGAAGTATCGATCACCGACTCTGCAGGTAATGAAACCACAGCCACCACCACAGGCGAAGTTGACATAACTGCGCCGGTTGTGACGATAAATGCGTTAGGTGATACGAGTGATACTACTCCGACCCTATCTGGTACAGTTAGTGGCGAGCCTACGGGGTCAACCGTTACTTTAACCGTAACGGATGCAAATGGTGCAGAGCAAACAATCACAGCACAAGTTATTGCTGATGGTAGTTGGACGGTTGAAGTACCTGTTGCTTTAGCGGAAGGCAGTTATACGGTTGATGCTAGTATTAGTGATAGCGTCGGCAATGAAGGCACTGCAACTGCCTCTGGCACCATTGATACAAGTGCGTTAACTATCACTATCGATGTCATTGGTGAAACCAACGACCAAACACCGCAAATAAGTGGTGATACTTTTAATGCAGGAGTGGGCTCGTCTATAGAAGTTCAGATAACAGACTCTACTGGGGCAACGATCACCCTAACCACCGTTGTTGATGCAAACGGACAGTGGAGTGTTACACCACCTGCAGATTTACCTGAGGGAAATGTATCAATCAGTGCAACTGTAACTGATTTAGGCGGTGGCTCAGCCACCACCGAGCTTGATGCTGTAATTGATATTACGCCGCCGACTATACAAATTAACGACCTAGAAACCAGTAATGATACAACACCAATTATTGCTGGTAATACTACAGGCGTTGTATCTGGCACTGTAATAAGCTTGACTGTTACTGACTCTCAAGGCGTTGTTCGCTCGTTTAATACGACAACGGATGCACAAGGGAATTGGAGTGTAGAGCTTTCTCAAGAGTTGGCTTCAGGGGATTATACTGTACAAGCAGAGGTTTCTGATGCTGCAGGCAATAGTGCTTTAGATACAGCAACCGGTAATATCGATACTTCAGGGCCAAGTCTAACCGTTGACTTTGATGCTGTAACTAATGATACAACACCTACTATTTCAGGCACGAGTGATGCCGATGTAGGCACTACGGTTACTGTGGTGATTACTGATGAAAACGGTGTAGAACAAACATTGACTACCACAGTTGATGCCAATGGAAATTGGACAGTAACCCCTCAGACAGAGTTGAATGAAGGTGATAACACCATCGAAGTGAGTGTGTCTGATGAAGCAGGAAACACGACAACAGTAACCGATACAATTACTCTAGACACGCAAGCACCCACGCTTACGATACAAAATGTAGGCGATGTAAACGACCTAACACCGACATTACAGGGCACCAGTAACGAAATTGGGGGCACGGTGACACTCACCGTGACCGACAGTAACGGCGCTGAGCAAACTCTCACGACCACCGTTGAGGCGGATGGTCATTGGGATATTGAAATCCCCGGTGCGCTGGCGCAAGGTGACTTTACTGTCACAGCCAGCATAACCGACGCGGCAGGCAATGAGAGCACAGCCAACAGCAGTGGCAATGTCGATACCAT
>NZ_LKDU01000072.1:0-1530 GCF_001401855.1 Pseudoalteromonas sp. P1-7a
CGCACTTGTAGACGTTAAGCTTGCTCACGTTAGAAGCGCAGCGTCTCATTACTTAATAAATTAACACCGTAAAAGCCCTGCTTTTAAAACGCCAACAAGTTGCGCGTCTACCAAATTAAATTTTACGCTGGCGTGGGTGTGATGCGTAGGCGCGATTTTATATCGCGCTTGTAGACGTCGAGCTTGCTCACGTTAGAAGCGCAGCTTCTTATTACTCAAACGATGTATAGCACAAAGAGAAAAGAATGAGGAGTAAATGAGCAGTGAAACCTTTAGGCGCAAAGCTTGCTCGCGTGAGAAGGGCTAAAGTTTGTATCCAGCTTTAGCTTTTTATTGCAAATTTACAGCCCCATGCCTGCTAACTTAATTTTTGTAGCATAGCCTCTTGCTGAAAACACCTTACAAACATGGTAAGCAGAATCATCTTTATCAGAAGATAATCTATACGCTATTTTGGCGAGCTCTTTAGCAACATACATAGGAGAAGCAGCCAACCCTTGTGGCCTTGGTACAAAGTTCATAGCCTTTGTACACTCTTTAGATGAAGCTAACATCTCCCAAACTAACTCAATCACTTTGTCATTAATCTCTATTTGACTAGCTGTGCCTTTACTAAAAAACACCTCTAATATCTTTTTTACGTCCTTGTTATCAATATCTTCATATTTTTTAGACATCATCCATTCCTTTGTTAAACATTATTTTTATCAGCAATTCTTTGCTTGCGTCGGTTCCTATACCAATAAACTCGTTAGGTTTACCTTCTTCAATATAAGTAATATAGTTTTTATAAGCCGAGTTATTCACATCAAAATCAAAGAAATAAACCCCACCTTTGTCATATTTTATGCCGCTAGAAGTCGATTTTAAAAGGTTCTGTTTTTGGGCTTTAATATATTCGTTTACAGGTTCACCATAAGGTGCATATATAGATAAGAGGAGTTCTCTCACTGTCAATTTATTGCCTGCAACAAAGAAGTGTTTTTCATGAGTGAAGTTTTCATCTTCAAATGAAATATCAATATAAGAGCCATCTTTCTTTATTTTATAACCTACGATATTGCCTTCAATATCAATCGCTTTTTTACAACCATCAAAGGGGGCTATTGGCTTTACTAATTGATAAATAGAGCGATCTTTGCCCTGTAAGTCGCAATCTAAAATAGCTGCATTTACATGAAGCGAGCATAGAACTAAAAAAGAGAAGTAGATTATTTTCATTTAAATCCTTTTAATTAAATACGTTCCTATTTTGATAATATCTGTTTTTTTTATGTACAGCAACCACCACCTGATGAATACATTTACTTCATAATCTTAATAGAATTGCTCGTCCAAAAAGCGTAGCTTTTACATTGCTTTACTTTCATGCAGTGATCGCTGAATCACTTGATAGCAAATAGCACGCTGCTGCTCTTGGCTTAAGTTTACTTGTCGCATAGAAAGAATCGTTTTAACTAATTGTTTATGAGAAACGATAGGAAATTCTGGCCTTTGCTTTAGCTCTACAAACCAACCAGGAAAGCATAA
>NZ_LKDU01000073.1:0-1294 GCF_001401855.1 Pseudoalteromonas sp. P1-7a
CCTATTCCGCCTTGTTTACCAGACCAATTATCAACCTTGCGGCCATTTCTTCCAATTCGCAAATAAGCTGAATTTATAATTACTTCGCCTGATTTTGTAAGCAGTGAGTCGACTCTAATTGTATTTACAGCTTCAGGATATAAACGGTGATTAAATGAATGCTGTTGTATTTTTTCTTCAATTAAATAGCTGCCAGAATATTCAGTAAATAGTTTTTTAAGTAATTCTGTTGAGTTATAGC
Source organism: Pseudoalteromonas sp. P1-7a (assembly GCF_001401855.1). NCBI lineage: Bacteria > Pseudomonadati > Pseudomonadota > Gammaproteobacteria > Alteromonadales > Pseudoalteromonadaceae > Pseudoalteromonas > Pseudoalteromonas sp. P1-7a. The sequence continues at coordinate 242 of NZ_LKDU01000073.1, forward strand.
CCTCTCCAGACACTTCAAACTTTTTGCCAGTATGTGAATTTACATTTATTACATTTACTCCAGCCCCTTGTTGCGAATCGATTACTGGCTTAATCACTATAGCCTCGGCTGAAATCGCGTTTAATATAACTTCAGCATTAACGCTATTCAGCCCTTTATACTCATTTGTAAAAGCATTGTACGAAATAACATTAATTAATTTTGCTGTCGGTATACCGGCATCGGCCATCAATTTATGAAATAAAAATTTATCGTCTGCAAACACTGTATATCTATTATCGTTTATACAATCTTGCCTAAATTGAGCAAAAAGCAAACCAGTTGCGTATAACTTGACTTCGTCTAAGCTTTTACCTTTTTTATAACCATCGTATTTAAAGTAATTGTGCGGCCAAAACTTTATTGCCCTTGTTAGTGAATAAAGTTCTTTGACTTGCTGTATCAATGGCTTTCTATCTTTGTCACGAAGCATTTTTACAACAAATTCGTTATAGAGATAAGTTACCCTACCTTTATTAATAACATTAAACATACTAACTTCCTTTTTAAACTTTTGCTTACTAATGCAAACAGCGAACTAACACAAATATATAAGAACTAACTTCTACTTAAGCGAAATCAAACTTAACTAGAATGCACTGCAAAATACTTTGAATAGGGCGTATTCTTAGCATAATTTACGAGTTCATTGTAAAAGACTTTATTTTCACCGAAGGCCTGTGTACAGGTTTGTTGAGCTAAAATATCATAATCTGCATTGACCTCTAAAACTAACGGTCCGTCTTCAGCTAATGCTATATCCCAACCTAACGCCCTAAGATTAGGAAATTGTAGAGCTGCGTCTTTAACTATGTTGATAATTTCTTCCCAGTAAGGAACTACAAGGCCAGAAAAAGATACATGGGTATCTGGGTGTTCAGTATATAAATTTTTAGAGTAGTCGATACCTTGCGAGCTTAATGCGCCATTTTTAATATTAACGTTAACCCCTATTCCGCCTTGTTTACCAGACCAATTATCAACCTTGCGGCCATTTCTTCCAATTCGCAAATA
>NZ_LKDU01000074.1:0-1212 GCF_001401855.1 Pseudoalteromonas sp. P1-7a
TCACCTTCAACGGCTTACAGAACGCTCCCCTACCACTCATCCTAAGATGAATCCGCAGCTTCGGTGCATAGTTTAGCCCCGTTACATCTTCCGCGCAGACCGACTCGACCAGTGAGCTATTACGCTTTCTTTAAAGGATGGCTGCTTCTAAGCCAACCTCCTGGCTGTCTGGGCCTTTCCACATCGTTTCCCACTTAACTATGACTTTGGGACCTTAGCTGGCGGTCTGGGTTGTTTCCCTCTTCACGACGGACGTTAGCACCCGCCGTGTGTCTCCCGGATAGTACTTTACGGTATTCGGAGTTTGCAAAGGGTTGGTAAGTCGGGATGACCCCCTAGCCTTAACAGTGCTCTACCCCCGTAAGTATTCGTCCGAGGCTCTACCTAAATAGATTTCGGGGAGAACCAGCTATCTCCCGGTTTGATTAGCCTTTCACTCCTAGCCACAGGTCATCCCCTAACTTTTCAACGTTAGTGGGTTCGGTCCTCCAGTTGATGTTACTCAACCTTCAACCTGCCCATGGCTAGATCACCGGGTTTCGGGTCTATACCTTGAAACTATTCGCCCAGTTAAGACTCGGTTTCCCTACGGCTACCCTAATCGGTTAACCTCGCTACAAAATATAAGTCGCTGACCCATTATACAAAAGGTACGCAGTCACCCTCGAAGGGCTCCTACTGCTTGTACGTACACGGTTTCAGGTTCTATTTCACTCCCCTCACAGGGGTTCTTTTCGCCTTTCCCTCACGGTACTGGTTCACTATCGGTCAGTTGGGAGTATTTAGCCTTAGATGATGGTCCACCTATATTCAGTCAAAGTTTCACGTGCTCCGACCTACTCGATTTCACTTAAAATGCATTTTCATGTACGGGACTATCACCCTGTATCGTGGCACTTTCCAGAGCCTTCCATTAACACATAATAAGCTTAAGGGCTGTTCCGATTTCGCTCGCCGCTACTATCGGAATCTCGGTTGATTTCTTTTCCTACGGGTACTTAGATGTTTCAGTTCTCCGCGTTCGCCTCGTTAACCTATGTATTCAGTTAACGATACCTGCAAGCAGGTGGGTTTCCCCATTCGGAAATCCTAGTCTCAAGCGCTTTTTACTAGCTTGACTAGGCTTATCGCAAGTTAATACGTCCTTCATCGCCTCCAACTGCCAAGGCATCCACCGTGTACGCTTAGTCACTTAACCATACAACCCAAACG
>NZ_LKDU01000075.1:0-1209 GCF_001401855.1 Pseudoalteromonas sp. P1-7a
ATGGCAAAAGAAAAGTTTGAACGCGTAAAACCGCACGTAAACGTTGGTACAATCGGCCACGTTGACCACGGTAAAACTACACTAACTGCAGCAATCACTAACGTACTTGCAAAAGTATACGGCGGTGTTGCTAAAGATTTCGCATCAATCGATAACGCTCCAGAAGAGCGCGAGCGTGGTATCACAATCTCAACTTCTCACGTTGAGTACGATACACCAACTCGTCACTACGCACACGTAGATTGTCCTGGACACGCCGATTATGTTAAAAACATGATCACCGGTGCTGCTCAAATGGACGGCGCTATCTTAGTAGTAGCTGCGACTGACGGCCCTATGCCACAAACACGTGAGCACATCCTACTTTCTCGTCAGGTTGGCGTACCTTACATCGTTGTATTCATGAACAAATGTGACATGGTTGACGACGAAGAGCTACTTGAGCTAGTAGAAATGGAAGTTCGTGAACTTCTTTCTGAGTACGACTTCCCAGGTGATGACTTACCACTAATTCAAGGTTCTGCACTTAAAGCACTTGAAGGCGAAAAGCAGTGGGAAGACAAGATCGTTGAGCTTGCAGAAGCACTAGATTCTTACATTCCAGAGCCAGAGCGTGACATCGATAAGCCATTCATCATGCCTATCGAAGACGTTTTCTCAATCCAAGGTCGTGGTACTGTTGTAACTGGCCGTGTTGAAGCTGGTATCATCAACGTGAACGACGAAGTTGAAATCGTTGGTATCAAAGAGACTACTAAGTCTACTTGTACTGGTGTTGAAATGTTCCGTAAGCTTCTTGACGAAGGTCGTGCTGGTGAGAACATTGGTGCACTTCTACGTGGTACTAAGCGTGAAGACGTTGAACGTGGTCAAGTACTAGCTAAGCCTGGTTCAATCAAGCCACACACTACATTCACTTCAGAAGTATACGTACTTTCTAAAGATGAAGGTGGTCGTCATACTCCATTCTTCAAAGGTTACCGTCCACAGTTCTACTTCCGTACAACTGACGTAACAGGTGACGTACAGTTACCAGAAGGCGTAGAAATGGTAATGCCTGGTGATAACGTTAAGATGACAGTAACTCTAATCGCGCCAATCGCGATGGACGAAGGTCTTCGTTTCGCTATCCGTGAAGGTGGCCGTACTGTAGGTGCTGGTGTTGTAGCAACTATCGTAGAGTAATAATTAGCCTAGCTAATTAATACT
>NZ_LKDU01000076.1:0-1084 GCF_001401855.1 Pseudoalteromonas sp. P1-7a
AATGCATGGGACGATTGGAAATGTTAGCCCCATACAATATGAATCAATGAATTAAAACCCCGTGTCTACTTTATCGGGGTCAGCTCAGATAGCTGATAGCTGATAGCTAATAACTAATAACTAACAGCTTATAGCTTATAACCCTCACTTTCCTTACGATTTTATCTGCACTAAATCAAAGTCAGCCATGCCCGGAACTATTGCTTGCAAGCGCGATTCGGTCACATCAAGTGCGTTTAAACATTCGCAATACTCAGAGGCTTTAAGCTCAAGTTGCTGGGCCTTTTTTTGTAGTGATTTATCTATTTCTTTAGAGATAATATTCATACGTTGGCCCATGTCGTTAATGCGGTCTTCAATATTACCTTCGCGTGATTTAAATGCATCACCAAGCGACATTAAAATAGCGCCTAACGAGCCATGTACGGCAGAATGTATTTGTTGGCTAATTTCTTTAGTGAAAAAGTCATCTATTTGCGAGAGCGACTGTGGAGCGATAAAAAAGAAGTCATCACCGCGCTTAAATTTATCCATAAGCGCCCGCTCTACGTACTGGAGCTGGGTTTTTAGTACCTCTGGCTCTTTATCAGACATCCCCTCAACCACATGTTCAATGGCGCTTAAACCTAAGTTAACCCCATCGGTGGCTAAGTTAACAAGCTCAGGCACGGTATGGCGAATACCATTACTAAATTGCTCAAGTACTTTGCTTTCTTCTGTGCTTAAATCAACCCAATAACCACGAATAAATAGCTGGTTATTATTATTAATTTGCACGCGGGTTTGGCCTTTATCAAGAATACGTATAACGTCGTCGGTAATTATTAAGCCATGACTCAACTCAACATCGCACTGCGACTGAGCTAAAACTGCAGAACTTGAAAGTGCTAAACACAACGCCAATATCGAACGAGATAACAACGCCATATACACCCCAACAAGCTAAAAAAGGAAGGCAGGTAGGTTAACAAAAAACCAACTTTATGCAAGAAAAATAGCTGTTAGCTGTTAGCTGTTAGCTGTTAGCTGTTAGCTGTTAGCTGTTAGCTGTTAGCTGTTAGCTGTTAGCTGTTAGCTGTTAGCT
>NZ_LKDU01000078.1:0-893 GCF_001401855.1 Pseudoalteromonas sp. P1-7a
AAACCCAACACCACAACTCCATTACTCACTCTTTATATAAACCACCACACCAGCTTATTTAAACACGTAGGTCGGATAAGCGAAGCGCCATCCGACACAAAAAATTGAATACCGTAAAAATAAATTGGTTTCTGCTAAAAGCTCAGCAAGGGTAGCAAGGCTTTTAATTTAATCTCTCTTTAGATATTCAGCTACCGCAAGCACTTGTTCATGGGTTCCTGTTGGTAAAAGTCTGTCTACATTGTAGTCGTAGCATAAGTACTCTTCTTTACTCCACGCTGAAGATGTTTTGCTCCCAACTAAGAGTTTACTGCCACTTGCGCATTGGGTATAACCATTAGCGCGAGCTGCAATTTGCCAAGTTACATAATTCGCAACAAGCGTTACTATTGAAACCACTAGCATTACACCAACAGCTAACCCTAATTTCTTTTTTAAACTGTCAAAAAAAGGTTTCTCTGTTAAGTCCAACAGAACATCAGAAATACCTATCAACACAGCTAAACACATTACAACCCAACCAGGAAGAATAAGAATATCAATATTCGATGAGACAATTACTGGGTAATCACTGTATGGATATAGTAGCCCTTGTATTATTTCATTAAGCTCATAAGACGCCAGAAACCATGTAGCTAAAATAGTAAGGGCTATTGTGATAACCAACGCAAATAAAAAAGTAGCGTCGATATTACTAAATCGTTGTTTTAAAGTTTTTACCACGGATTAACTAACTCATTCATAAAATCATTCAGCTCTTTTTGTTTTGATCTTTACGGTTCTGATTATTGACTCAGTATTAGTAGGTTGGGTTGAGTGAAACGAAACCCAACACCACAACTCCATTACTCACTCTTTATATAAACCACCACACCAGCTTATTTAAACACGTA
>NZ_LKDU01000079.1:0-842 GCF_001401855.1 Pseudoalteromonas sp. P1-7a
CGTGCCCAAAGGGCTAGACAAGCAAAAAGTTTTGCTTTCAAGCTGGAGCGAGAGGAGCTCTGCGACGAACTGGAACGTGGAGCGTGCCCGAAGGGCTAGATAAGCAAAAAATTTTGCTTTCAAGCTGGAGCGAGAGGAGCTCTGCGACGAACTGGAACGTGGAGCGTGCCCGAAGGGCTAAACAACTCGTAGACGCACAGCTTGCTGGCGTTTTAAAAGCAACGCTTTTACGTATTTAAAAAAATGCGTGAGCAAGCTTCACGCCTACGTGGGTTTTATAAATTGTGTATGTTGCGTTGTAGACGCACAGCTTGCTGGCGTTTTAAAAGCAACGCTTTTACGTATTTAAAAAAATGCGTGAGCAAGCTTCACGCCTGTACGGGTTTTATGAACGGTGTGTATTGTGTTGTAGACGCACAGCTTGCTGGCGTTTTAAAAGCAACGCTTTTACGTATTTAAAAAAATGCGTGTTCAATCTTCACGCCTAAGTGGGTTTTATGAACGGTGTATATTGTGTTGTAGACGCACAGCTTGCTGGCGTTTTAAAAGCAACGCTTTTACGCATTTTAAAAAATTGCGTGTTCAATCTTCACGCCTACGTGGGTTTTATATTCGCTGCTACTTATATGTTTTCTCATTTACTCCTCTTTTGCTTCTCTTTGTGCAAAAAAATAAAAACATTAATTCACAAAGAGGTTAAGAGACGCTGTGCTTTAGAGGGAACATTCTAGGCGCCTTGCTTGCTGGCGTATTCAGGCTTTATGCCATGTTAAAATAATAAATTTAAACGCGAGATAAACTCGCTACTACTTATATGTTTTCTCATTTACTCCTCTTTTGCT
>NZ_LKDU01000080.1:0-805 GCF_001401855.1 Pseudoalteromonas sp. P1-7a
TAGCTATTAACTTCTGTCGCTTGTTTCTGTCACATAAAACGCGTTTGGCGTTGTATGGTTAAGCCTCACGGGTAATTAGTACAAGTTAGCTTAATGGCTCACACCACTTCCACATCTTGCCTATCAACGTTGTAGTCTTCAACGGCCCTTCAGAGACTTTAAAAGTCTAGTGAGAACTCATCTCGAGGCCTGCTTCGCGCTTAGATGCTTTCAGCGCTTATCAGTTCCGAACGTAGCTACCGGGCAATGCCATTGGCATGACAACCCGAACACCAGCGGTTCGTTCACTCCGGTCCTCTCGTACTAGGAGCAACCCCTCTCAATTCTCAAACGCCCACGGCAGATAGGGACCGAACTGTCTCACGACGTTCTAAACCCAGCTCGCGTACCACTTTAAATGGCGAACAGCCATACCCTTGGGACCGACTTCAGCCCCAGGATGTGATGAGCCGACATCGAGGTGCCAAACACCGCCGTCGATATGAACTCTTGGGCGGTATCAGCCTGTTATCCCCGGAGTACCTTTTATCCGTTGAGCGATGGCCCTTCCATTCAGAACCACCGGATCACTATGACCTACTTTCGTACCTGCTCGACGTGTCTGTCTCGCAGTTAAGCTGGCTTCTACCATTACACTAACCGTACGATGTCCGACCGTACTTAGCCAACCTTCGTGCTCCTCCGTTACTCTTTGGGAGGAGACCGCCCCAGTCAAACTACCCACCAGGCACTGTCCGTAACCCCGATTCAGGGGCCAACGTTAGAACATCAAAACTACAAGGGTGGTATTTCAAGGACGACTCCA
>NZ_LKDU01000081.1:0-785 GCF_001401855.1 Pseudoalteromonas sp. P1-7a
TGATCTGACTCCATAAAAGTAGACACCTATTTAGGAGTCAGTTGTCATGAAAGTAAAAGCGTTTCGTAAACATACAGAGGAATTTAAAAGAAAAGTGGTGCAGGAGTCGCTAGACTCACACGGTACCGTTAAAATGACCGCTAAAAAATACGGTATTCATCCCGATATGCTGTCAAGTTGGAGAAGTAAAATGACCTCAAGAAAAGAGCCTAAGCCACTTAAAAACCATGGTCCAGAAAAGTCATATAAAGACCTTGAACGTCAAGTTCGTAACCTTGAAAAGCAGCTTGAGGACGTACAGTTGGAGAACGACGTACTAAAAAAGGCGAGGGCCTACTTCGACAGTCTAAAAGAATAAGGTTTCAATATATTTATAAGGCCACGACGGCGAAGAAAACAGTAAGCAAGTTATGTAAGTTATTATCTGTTTCTAAGGCTGGGTATTACAAATGGTTGAAACAGTCGTCGAATCCAGTTGAAAGAAAAAATGATTTTTTACTTCAGTTTTTAATAAAAAGAAGTAATGAAGAGCACTGCATACCTGGTTACAGAAAATTGTGGCAAGCCGCCATAGCCGACGGATATGATTGCAGTAAAGGCCGAGTGCAGCGTTTATTACAAAGCGTGGGTTATCGCTCTAAATCAGGTAAGCGTCGCTACACCAGTGGTAATAAAAAGCAGGGTTTTACAACAGCAGAGAATCTACTTGCTCGTCAATTTGATGTTGAAGAGCCTAATAGTGTATGGGTATCGGATATAACTCAGGTGCGCTGTAAAGAAGGCTG
>NZ_LKDU01000082.1:0-768 GCF_001401855.1 Pseudoalteromonas sp. P1-7a
AAAAAAAATCTACTGTAGATCTAACTATTAATATATCAAAAGAACTCTCTTTCAATTTAGATCCCTCTCTTTTTAGAATAATTTGTTCGAATGCACTAAGAAATTCAATTGAGGCTTGTAAAGAGCCTACAGTGAGAATTAAGAAGCCTATTTTAATTAATTCCAACACAACCAATAACTCATTGTGGTTAAGTATTATTGATGATGGTCTTGGTCTACAAGAAAAAAGTGAAGAACTTATGAAAAGTAGATTTACGACGAAACCGGGAAATCAAGGACTTGGATTAGCACTTATTAATAAAGCTATCAAGCAATTGAACGGTAATTGGGAACTTACAAATTCTGAAACTGGTGGTGCTCAATTCTCATTCGAAATACCTAAAAAGGAACTTTAAATGAACATTTTACAAGCTGAAGATGATAAAGAGTGGTTCGAACGAGTTGTAAAACCAGCATTAATAAATGCTGGTGCTTGTCAAGTCTTTCATGCAGTGAACCATGATGAAGCCTTGGAAATTTTACATAAAGAATTTATAGACTATTTAATTATAGATTTAGCTATTCCAATAAATCGCGAGTCACCTACTCCAGATATAACTAATGGATTAAGTTTAGCCACTTATATAAGAAAAAATTTTGCTGGTACACCAATTTTGATTCTTACTGGGCAGTCAACAGAAGAAGCCGTTGAATCCTTCATTGAAAATTTACCAGTTACTACTTTTTGGGATGGAAACCAACATCATATAGTTAAGGTAAAGAAAAAAA
>NZ_LKDU01000085.1:0-707 GCF_001401855.1 Pseudoalteromonas sp. P1-7a
CAATGCTGGTTGTGATTGCTGCGGTGTTATCAAGCTCGACTGAATCTTGTGCTGAAATCGGGTTGCCTGCCACATCGGATACGCTGGCTATGGCAGTGAGTGTGCCATCGTTTAGTGCGCTTGCATCAATCGGATCAGTAACATACTCGCCATTTTGTACAAGCGCCGTTGTTTCAACTTGGTTTGTGCCATCGCTGATAAAAACCGTCACGGTTTGGCCGTCTTCAACATCGGTTACTGTACCGCGTACCACGATGGCTGCACTTTCGCCGTTGCCATTGATAACGCCATCTGCTGTTTTATCAATGCTGGTTGTAATTGCTGCGGTGTTATCAAGTTCTACGCTATCTTGCGCGCTTACAGGGTTACCCGCTAAATCTGATGCGCTTGCTGTAGCGGTGAGTGTGCCGTCGCTTAGTGCGCTTGCATCAATCGGATCGGTAACATACTCACCGTTTTGCACAAGCGCCGTTGTTTCAACTTGGTTTGTACCATCGCTGATGATCACCGTCACGGTTTGACCGTCTTCCACATCGCTCACCGTGCCACGCACAACCATGGCGGCGCTTTCGCCGTTGCCATTAATCACGCCGTCGGCGGTTTTATCAATGCTGGTTATGATCGCTGCGGTGTTATCAAGTTCAACTGTATCCTCAGCTGTAACAGGGTTACCTGCTACATCGGATACGCTGGCTGTAGCGGTGAGT
>NZ_LKDU01000086.1:0-669 GCF_001401855.1 Pseudoalteromonas sp. P1-7a
CAAGGCATTAATGCTAATGCTTGGCGCGGTGGTGTTCAGTGTTGCGGTTTCACTAACCGTGGTGGTATTACCGGCGTTATCGCTCACGCTCGCTTCAATGGTCAGCCCACCATCAGCCAGCGCATTTGGTACATCCGCTGACCAACTGCCATCCGCTTGCACTGTGGCGCTGAAGGTTTCTGTTGTCACCCCATCACTTACGCTGATACTAATCACCGTGCCTGCAGGTGCATTGGTGGTACCACTAATGGTTGGCGTGCTGTCGTTGGTCGCGCCCACGGTATCGAGTGTCAGTGTCGGTGCAAGGCTGTCTATGGTGCCCGACTGGGTCGCGCCGCCTGTATTGCCTGCCGCATCCGTAATACTGGCTTGCACACTGTAGCTACCATCAGGTAATGCTGGGCTCGTTGCTTGCCAGTTGCCGTTGGCATCAACCGTGGCGGTGATTGCGATATCGTCGCCGTTACTATCGGTAATAACAATATTGACAACAGTGCCTTGCGGCTCTGTTGAAGTACCACTGATGAGTGGCGTGCTGTCGTTGCCAAGTCCCAGTGCATCCACAGTGACAACCGGTGTAATGGTATCGACATTGCCACTGCTGTTGGCTGTGCTCTCATTGCCTGCCGCGTCGGTTATGCTGGCTGTGACAGTAAAGTCACCTTGCGC
>NZ_LKDU01000087.1:0-647 GCF_001401855.1 Pseudoalteromonas sp. P1-7a
CCGAGTGGCCGAAGGAGCTCCCCTGCTAAGGGAGTATAGAGTTTGTAGCTCTATCGAGGGTTCGAATCCCTCCTTCTCCACCATTTCTTTTAATGGCACGTCTTGTAAAGTAAAGATTGGGCGCATAGCTCAGCTGGATAGAGTACCTGGCTACGAACCAGGCGGTCGGAGGTTCGAATCCTCCTGCGCCCACCACTCTTTACTCACTCTGCTTAGAGTATAAATAAGTTAAAGTGTTTGGTTTATAACCAAATCGGTCGGAGGTTCATTCTTACAAGATAGGTCCTGCTTCCAACACTTTTTACACACTCTGCTTAGAGTATAAATAAGCAACAGTAAAAGTGGGCGCATAGCTCAGCTGGATAGAGTACCTGGCTACGAACCAGGCGGTCGGAGGTTCGAATCCTCCTGCGCCCACCACTTTTACATCACTCTGCTTAGAGTATAAATAAGTATAAAGTGTTGGCTAAAGCCAAGCGGTCGGAGGTTCATTCTTAGAAGTTACGTCCTACGCACATCACTTTTACAGACTCTAACTTAGAGTATAAATAAGTAACTAATGAAAGTGGGCGCATAGCTCAGCTGGATAGAGTACCTGGCTACGAACCAGGCGGTCGGAGGTTCGAATCCTCCTGCGCCCACCACTT
>NZ_LKDU01000088.1:0-645 GCF_001401855.1 Pseudoalteromonas sp. P1-7a
ACACCAACCAGCGACTTAGCAGAAGGCAACTACAGTGTTAGCGCCAGCATCACTGATGCAGCAGGCAACACGGGTACAGGCACAGACAACGGCGAAGTGGATGTGACGCCACCAACCCTTGCCTTTACACCGACCTTTGAGCTTGGTTTATTAGTGACCCTAAGCGGTACCTCTGACCTGCCAGCAGGCAGCGAAATTACTATCACTGAGCAACTTATAGGCGGTGGCATTGGGGCCACTTACACCACCACAACCGATGCCAATGGTAATTGGTCATTAGTGGGCTTGGATGTATCACTCCTTGATGTTGGCTCTGTAATAGCCACAGCCACCGATGCAGCCGGTAACACGCGAACAATCAGCTCAGATGACTTTGATAGCACACCGCCTACGCTTACTGTTGAGGTGGATGCACAAAGCAATAGCAACACGCCTATAATCAGTGGCACGAGCGATGCGGGCGAAGGCGCGCAAGTGACGATAGTGGTGACCGACAGCGATGGTAATCCACAAACCATCACTGCGCTTGTTGATGCAAATGGTGATTGGAGCGCCACACCGAGTACACCACTTAGTGAAGGTGAAAGCACGATTGAAGTGAGCGTACGCGATAGCGTAGGCAACGAAACCACCGTGAGTGAAACC
>NZ_LKDU01000089.1:0-633 GCF_001401855.1 Pseudoalteromonas sp. P1-7a
TTTTTTCAAAAGTATTAACATCTATGCCGTCAATACTTGCCAATTCATGCTGTATAGTTTCAAATTTAACATCGGAACACAATTTTCTTCTAATATCTTTTACTGTAAACTGTTTCATTTGTTTATTCTGAATCCAGTGATTTAGAATTATTTTTAACCTTTCCAATACTTCAATAGTGTCCTCTTGATTTTTGACCACGAGGTCAAAGTAATCCGATTTATAGTCTGTTGCAAATTGATAGAAGATACCTTTTTTACTACCACAGCCAGCATAGTAACTATTTAATAAAATAGGAAAGCTTCCAACAGGAAGTTTACTTATATTTGAACGAAAATTAATATCTTCAATGTCTATATTTTTATGGCTATCGATTTTTGCTAAAGCATGATGAAATGGTAAACCATTGCTATTAAGCAGTGTAATGCGTAATACTTTTGCAGATGATAACCCCTCAGAAATAGCATTAATTTCTGCACCGATAGCATTATTATGCTTGGCAAACAATTGAACAGATCTTTTTTCATGTCGATCTAACTCACATCTATTTGACATCAACTCAATAGCATTTATTGAGCTTAGTTCGCTTATAGTGGAAGAAAGAGTTTCAATCACAGTATCTAAGTTCTTTTTTT
>NZ_LKDU01000090.1:0-609 GCF_001401855.1 Pseudoalteromonas sp. P1-7a
GCGTGAGCGATAACGCCGGTAATACCACCACGGTTAGTGAAACCGCAACACTGAACACCACCGCGCCAAGCATTAGCATTAATGCCTTGATAGATACCAACGACACCACACCCACTATTAGCGGAACAAGCGATGCAGTCGATGGCACCACGATTAGCTTAACGTTTGAAGACAGTGCAGGGAATATTACGACTGTTGATACGACTGTAACAGGTGGCGTCTGGAGCATTGATGCACCAAGTGCTTTAGCTGAAGGCGAATACACGGTCACTGCCGAAGTAGACGATGGCCTAGGGAATATCGGCAGCGCGAGCGAAACTGGCGAGATTGATTTAACCCCGCCCAGCCTTGTTATTACAGATAACGGCGTTAGCAACGATACAACACCGACGATCTCCGGCACGAGCGATGCACCACAAGGCAGCGAAGTCACAATTGTTGTGACAGACAATGCCGGGGTACAGCAAACCATTACTGCCACAGTGGGCGCAAGTGGTACATGGTCAGTCCCTGTTACAACAGTGCTTGCTGAGGGCAGCTACACAGTAAGTGCAAGCGTAAGCGATGCCGCTGGCAATGAAGCCACAGCCTCTGGCTCAGGTGAAGTAG
>NZ_LKDU01000091.1:0-609 GCF_001401855.1 Pseudoalteromonas sp. P1-7a
CTACTTCACCTGAGCCAGAGGCTGTGGCTTCATTGCCAGCGGCATCGCTTACGCTTGCACTTACTGTGTAGCTGCCCTCAGCAAGCACTTGTGAGGCGGCCACACCCCAAGTGCCATTCGCACCGAGTGTCGTTGTCACCGTATGTGTCACGTTATTACTATCGGTGATCTCTACCGTCACGGTGCTGCCCTGTGGTGCATTCGCTGTGCCGGTAATCGTCGGTGTGGTGTCGTTTGTTACGCTTAGCGTATCCACTTCAATCGCTGGTATGGTGGTGTCAATAATACCGGTTTCGCTCGCGCTGCCGATATTCCCTAGACCATCGTCTACTTCGGCGGTGACCGTGTATTCGCCTTCAGCTAAAGCACTTGGTGCATCAATGCTCCAGATGCCACCGCTGACTGTAGTGGTGGCGGTGGTTTCAACGCCTGCACTGTCTACAAATGTAAGGCTAATCGTGGTGCCATCGGCTGCATCGCTTGTTCCGCTAATAGTGGGTGTGGTGTCGTTGGTATCTACCAAGGCATTAATGCTAATGCTTGGCGCGGTGGTGTTCAGTGTTGCGGTTTCACTAACCGTGGTGGTATTACCGGCGTTATCGCTCACGC
>NZ_LKDU01000092.1:0-599 GCF_001401855.1 Pseudoalteromonas sp. P1-7a
TTTTAAATTCCTCTGTATGTTTACGAAACGCTTTTACTTTCATGACAACTGACTCCTAAATAGGTGTCTACTTTTATGGAGTCAGATCAATCAGTCTTAGGCTTTAATTGCGTTTAGGGTGTCTATTTCTTCAAATACTTCTAAGCTAAAAGTAAATAGCTAGGATTAAGTCGATGAACTTTGAAAACTTAGAAGTTTGGAAACGTTCAGCCCGTTTAAGTGCTGATATATATAAAATCACGAGCTCGATAAAAGATTATGGGTTTAGAGATCAATTAACACGCTCTGGTTTGTCTGTTCCTAGTAATATAGCCGAGGGGATGACCAGAGACAGCAATAAAGAAAAAGTTAGATTTTTAGATATTGCTCGCTCATCAATAGCTGAAGCAAGAACGCAAATTTATATTGGAATAGATATTTGTTATATAGATAAATCCGTTGGTCGAAAGTGGCTTGATGAAACCGTAGCGCTTTCAAAAATGTTGACTAGTTTAATCGCAACATTAAAAATGACTGATCTGACTCCATAAAAGTAGACACCTATTTAGGAGTCAGTTGTCATGAAAGTAAAAGCGTTTCGTAAACATACAGAGGAATTT
>NZ_LKDU01000093.1:0-551 GCF_001401855.1 Pseudoalteromonas sp. P1-7a
GAAGTAGACACCATTGCGCCAACGCTTGAGTTAACCAGCCCAGGTTCAAGTAACGACGTAACCCCAACGCTAAGCGGCACCAGTGATGCGGTTGAAGGCACCGTGATCACCTTTACCGTTACCGATGACTTAGGGGTAGAGCAAACCTTTACCACGACTGTGGATGCGAGCGGCAACTTCTCAGTGGAAGTACCAAACGCATTGGCTGAAGGGCCTTACAGCATTGAAGCGACTATTAGTGATGCGGCGGGCAACAGCACTGATATCACCGGCAGCGGTAACATCGATACCACCGCACCAAGTGTGAGTGTGGATGCACCAGCGCTCACCAACGACAGCACGCCAACTGTAACGGGCACCAGTGATGCACCCAACAGCACCATTACAGTGACCTTTACCGATGCAGCGAACAACGTACAAACCCTAGATGTTCAAACCGATGTCAACGGCAATTGGAGTGCAACACCAACCAGCGACTTAGCAGAAGGCAACTACAGTGTTAGCGCCAGCATCACTGATGCAGCAGGCAACACGGGTACAGGCACAGACAA
>NZ_LKDU01000094.1:0-516 GCF_001401855.1 Pseudoalteromonas sp. P1-7a
GGAGGGGTTCCCGAGCGGCCAAAGGGATCAGACTGTAAATCTGACGGCTCAGCCTTCGCTGGTTCGAATCCAGCTCCCTCCACCACTTTATTCTTGACGGTTAGAGGTAGTTTAAGAACAGGTTCCTAAAGCGGGCATCGTATAATGGCTATTACCTCAGCCTTCCAAGCTGATGATGCGGGTTCGATTCCCGCTGCCCGCTCCAATTATGGTGTTGCTGATATAGCTCAGTTGGTAGAGCGCACCCTTGGTAAGGGTGAGGTCGGCAGTTCAAATCTGCCTATCAGCACCAGTCATAAGAATCTCCTTGAATACTTCCTTTATCTGTCAGAAAAAACTATTTGAAATTTGAAAAAATTAAATTAATCTACCTCTGGTGGATTATTTTCATATGTAATCTAGATACACAAAACTGATAGGTTCCGTCATGGCAAAAGAAAAGTTTGAACGCGTAAAACCGCACGTAAACGTTGGTACAATCGGCCACGTTGACCACGGTAAAACTACACTAACTGC
>NZ_LKDU01000095.1:0-487 GCF_001401855.1 Pseudoalteromonas sp. P1-7a
ACGACTTGTTAGTCGAGGGATTTTAAATCCCTTGTGTCTACCAATTCCACCACTCGGGCATCGAGTTTGCTATTTAAAGCATGTGGAGTAATTAAATGGAGGCGGAACCCGGAGTCGAACCGAGGTGGACGGATTTGCAATCCGCTGCATGGCCACTCTGCCATTCCGCCTTAACGCTTCCAAATAATTTGGAGCGGCACACGAGGCTCGAACTCGTGACCTCGACCTTGGCAAGGTCGCGCTCTACCAACTGAGCTAGTGCCGCGTTAAACTTTGTCAGTAATTTGTCCGTTGGTGCGCGACCATGTCGCGGTAAAACGTTCTGGCAACTGAGTTAGTGCCGTATTAAACTTTTCATTAATATTTTATCTAACTTTTAATTATCTTGATAAAATAATTAAAAGTGGTGCCCGAGGCCGGACTTGAACCGGCACGACTTGTTAGTCGAGGGATTTTAAATCCCTTGTGTCTACCAATTCCACCACTC
>NZ_LKDU01000096.1:0-483 GCF_001401855.1 Pseudoalteromonas sp. P1-7a
GTTTGATGTATAGAATACAGATACAGCGGCATGCAGATGCGGCCACTACTGAATTCGGCATGGGGTACTGGCTATTTACTAAACCTCAGGCAACAAAAAACCCGTTACATCGCTGTAACGGGTTTCTTTAATTTGAATCCTGGCAATGTCGTAGTGCCCACAGCGGTGGAGAGTCACATAGCAAATGCTACACTATCATCGGTCAGGCTCATCTTAGAGCTGTTTTGTTTGATGTATAGAACACAGATACCGCGGTATGCAGATGCGGCCACTACTGAATTCGGCATGGGGGACTGGCTATTTACTAAACCTCAGACAACAAAAAACCCGTTACATCGCTGTAACGGGTTTCTTTAATTTGAATCCTAGCAATGTCTTAGTGCCCACAGCGGTGGAGAGTCACATAGCAAATACTACACTATCATTGGCCGGGCTCGTCTTAGCGCTGTTTTGTTTGATGTATAGAATACAGATACAGCGGCA
>NZ_LKDU01000097.1:0-472 GCF_001401855.1 Pseudoalteromonas sp. P1-7a
TAGTTTATGTAGCAAGAAAGCTGTGGGTTAAATCAAACCTTTTGATAAAGCTTAAACTTGGACGAGATGCGGAGCTTGCCGTTGCATCGGAGCTTATAGAGTTACAGTCACATGGGTACCAAGTGTTTCATGATATACAAGCTGATGGGTTTAATATTGATCACCTAGTGGTAGGGCCAAATGGTATTTTTGCTATTGAAACAAAGGGCAGGTACAAGCGAATAAAAGATGATACAAATTACAAAGTTAAATTTGAGAAAAATCGTTTAGCGTTTCCCTCTTGGTTTGAAAGTAAGCCGTTAGAGCAAGCCCAAAATCAGGCTAATTGGGTGAATAAATGGCTGCAAGAGGCAACGGGCTTTACTACCCAAGTTTTGCCAATTTTATGCTTTCCTGGTTGGTTTGTAGAGCTAAAGCAAAGGCCAGAATTTCCTATCGTTTCTCATAAACAATTAGTTAAAACGATTCTTTC
>NZ_LKDU01000098.1:0-461 GCF_001401855.1 Pseudoalteromonas sp. P1-7a
GAAGTATCGGTCACCGACGCCGCAGGCAATCAAACCACAGCCACCACCACCGGTGAGGTTGATACCGCTGCGCCCACAGTGGTTATTGATCCGATTGGCGATACTAATGACACCACACCGACTATTTCAGGCACAGCAACCGGTGAGCCAGAGGGCACGGTTGTTACGATCACCGTAACGGATGAAGCGGGTAACCCGCAAACCATTACGACCGAAGTGCAAGCCGATGGCACCTTTAGTGTGGATGTGCCAAATGAGTTAAGTGAAGGTGAATTTACCGTTGAAGTATCGGTTACCGACATCGCAGGCAATGAAACCACAGCCACCACAACTGGTGAGGTTGATACCGCTGCGCCCACAGTGGTTATTGATCCGGTTGGCGATACTAATGACACCACACCGACTATTTCAGGCACAGCAACCGGTGAGCCAGAGGGCACGGTTGTTACAATCACCGTAAC
>NZ_LKDU01000099.1:0-451 GCF_001401855.1 Pseudoalteromonas sp. P1-7a
GGTGCGGAAGGAGAGACTTGAACTCTCACATCCTAAGATACTGGAACCTAAATCCAGCGCGTCTACCAATTCCGCCACTCCCGCATTTTTTGTGTTTAATAAACACTGGTAGTTATTTTAAACTCTTCATTGAGCCGCAATTTAACTCTTGCAGAGCCACTTCTAAAAAAGAAATGGTGGCTAAGACGGGATTTGAACCTGTGACCCCATCATTATGAGTGATGTGCTCTAACCAGCTGAGCTACTTAGCCATTGTTGGCTGGGATACCAGGATTTGAACCTGGGAATGCCAGGATCAAAACCTGGTGCCTTACCGCTTGGCGATATCCCAACAGAAAACAATTGATAGTTTAGTTCATATCAGAACATGGTGCGGAAGGAGAGACTTGAACTCTCACATCCTAAGATACTGGAACCTAAATCCAGCGCGTCTACCAATTCCGCCACTCCC
>NZ_LKDU01000100.1:0-450 GCF_001401855.1 Pseudoalteromonas sp. P1-7a
ATATTTATCAGAATTTTATTATCAGCTTTTCCAAATTTTTAAAGAGCAGAGAATCAAAAACTTCTCAAAATTAAACACACTCTATTCTCAGGTGTTATTGCTACCCGATAAAGAATATTTATTTTTAAGAAGTAAAGTGGTGGAGCTAAGCAGGATCGAACTGCTGACCTCCTGCGTGCAAGGCAGGCGCTCTCCCAGCTGAGCTATAGCCCCACATATGCTGGTCTTATTGTCTGTTATGACACTTCAAAAGAAGTGGTGGGTCTGGGTGGATTTGAACCACCGACCTCACCCTTATCAGGGGTGCGCTCTAACCAACTGAGCTACAGACCCAAACAATAAGTGTTGTTCTCTTTACAATTAACAATCATCTGTGTGGACACTACGAACAAATAAGTTCTAAATCGTATAAGGAGGTGATCCAGCCCCAGGTTCCCCTAGGGCTACCTT
>NZ_LKDU01000101.1:0-431 GCF_001401855.1 Pseudoalteromonas sp. P1-7a
TCCAAATAAGAGAAACCCGTTACAGCGATGTAACGGGTTTTTTGCTGTCTGGGGTTTAGTAAAAATAGCCAAGACCCCATGCCGAACTCAGTAGCAAAACAAAACAGCTCGAAGGCGATCCCCGACCAATGATAGTGTAGCATTTGCTATGTGACTCTCTACCGCTGTGGGCACTACGACATCGCCAGGCTCCAAATAAGAGAAACCCGTTACAGCGATGTAACGGGTTTTTTGCTGTCTGGGGTTTAGTAAAAATAGCGAAGACCCCATGCCAAACTCTGTAGTGCCCGCTCTCGTACATCCTGTGCTTCACGGCATTTGTATTCCAACACATCAAACGAGACAGCGCGAAGGCGAGCCCCGCACAAGGCCGCCCCGACCAATGATAGTGTAGCATTTGCTATGTGACTCTCTACCGCTGTGGGCACTAC
>NZ_LKDU01000102.1:0-407 GCF_001401855.1 Pseudoalteromonas sp. P1-7a
TGTTACAATCACCGTAACGGATGAAGCGGGTAACCCGCAAACCATTACGACCGAAGTGCAAGCCGATGGCACCTTTAGTGTAGATGTGCTTAATGAGTTAAGTGAAGGTGAATTTACCGTTGAGGTATCGGTAACCGACGCCGCAGGTAATCAAACCACAGCCACCACCACCGGTGAGGTTGATACCGCTGCGCCCACAGTAATAATTGATCCGGTGAGTGATACTAATGACACCACACCGACTATTTCAGGGTCTGCCACGGGTGAGCCTGAGGGCACAGTTGTCACGATCACCGTGACGGATGAAGCGGGTAATCTGCAAACCATTACGACCGAAGTGCAAGCCGATGGCACCTTTAGTGTAGATGTGCCTAATGAGTTAAGTGAAGGTGAATTTACCGTTGAAG
>NZ_LKDU01000103.1:0-407 GCF_001401855.1 Pseudoalteromonas sp. P1-7a
GGCAACAAGTCGAATTAATAATGCGGTTTTAGTGATTAAAACACTAAAGAAGGCTTGGAATGTGCGCAAGCCGAACGGGCAACGTTTACTGTTTCATTCAGATCAAGGGAGCCAGTATCGAGCTAAAGAGACTATATCGTGGTTGAACAAGCGAGGTGTAACGATTAGCATGTCGAGAAAGGGAAACTGCTGGGATAATGCCTGTTCAGAAAGTTTTTTTGCTCAGTACAAAAAAGAATGGATGAGTAATCTAAATGAACTGAGTCGTAGCGAAATGACAATACAAAGTCGTTTTTATATTGAGAATTACTACAACTCAGTGCGAATGCATGGGACGATTGGAAATGTTAGCCCCATACAATATGAATCAATGAATTAAAACCCCGTGTCTACTTTATCGGGGTCAG
>NZ_LKDU01000104.1:0-392 GCF_001401855.1 Pseudoalteromonas sp. P1-7a
GTTTCGCTATCCGTGAAGGTGGCCGTACTGTAGGTGCTGGTGTTGTAGCAACTATCGTAGAGTAATAATTAGCCTAGCTAATTAATACTAAAAAGAGGTCACTTCGGTGGCCTTTTTTAATGCCTGGAATTTACGTCATGTGAAGGTGGCGCTCTTACCTTAGGCGTAGGTGCTTTGTAGCAACTATCGTAGAGTAATAATTAGCCTAGCTAATTAATACTAAAAAGAGGTCACTTCGGTGGCCTTTTTTAATGCCTGAAGAAAAGTGCTTAGTTTTCAGCTATCAGCTATCAGCTTTTTGATCTGACCCCGATAAAGTAGACACGGGGTTTTAATTCATTGATTCATATTGTATGGGGCTAACATTTCCAATCGTCCCATGCATTCGCACT
>NZ_LKDU01000105.1:0-386 GCF_001401855.1 Pseudoalteromonas sp. P1-7a
TGCCGCGTTAAGGCTAAACGCGAGGAAAACTCGCTGCTACTTATATGTTTTCTCATTTACTCCTCTTTTTCTTCTCTTTGTGCAATAGGATTTTAAGTCATTAATTCACTAAGAGGTTAGGAGACGCTGCGCTTTAGAGGGCCATGTTGTAGCAGCGGCTTTATGCCGCGTTAAGGCTAAACGCGAGGAAAACTCGCTACTACTTATATGTTTTCTCATTTACTCCTCTTTTTCTTCTTTTTGTGCAATAGGGTTTTAAGTAACTTATTCACTAAGAGGTTAAGAGGCACTGCGCTATAGAGGGGAACGCTGTAGTCGCGGCTTTATGCCGCGTTAAGGCTAAACGCGAGGAAAACTCGCTGCTACTTATATGTTTTCTCATTTAC
>NZ_LKDU01000106.1:0-385 GCF_001401855.1 Pseudoalteromonas sp. P1-7a
GTGGGCGCATAGCTCAGCTGGATAGAGTACCTGGCTACGAACCAGGCGGTCGGAGGTTCGAATCCTCCTGCGCCCACCACTTTCATAGACTCTGCTTAGAGTATAAATAAGTAGAAAGTGTTGATTATAGGAGGTTCACTCTTAGAAGTTACGTCCTACGCCACCACTTTCATGCATAAGCCGACATAAGCGTCGGTTTTTTTGTGTCTAAAATAATAAATAAGTTAAGCTCACTTTTAAAATGTGTACTTAAATTGGTTATTTTAGAAACTCAACTTAGAGTATAAATAAGAAAAAATGAAAGTGGGCGCATAGCTCAGCTGGATAGAGTACCTGGCTACGAACCAGGCGGTCGGAGGTTCGAATCCTCCTGCGCCCACCACTT
>NZ_LKDU01000107.1:0-376 GCF_001401855.1 Pseudoalteromonas sp. P1-7a
CGATCACAACCAGCATTGATAAAACAGCCGACGGCGTGATTAATGGTAACGGTGAAAGCGCCGCCATGGTCGTGCGCGGCACGGTGAGCAATGTAGAAGACGGTCAAACCGTGACGGTGATCATCAGTGATGGCACAAACCAAGTTGAAACCACGGCGCTTGTGCAAAACGGCGAATATGTTACTGATCCGATTGATGCAAGCGCATTAAACGACGGGACACTCACCGCTACAGCCAGCGTGTCAGATTTAGCGGGTAACCCTGTAAACGCGCAAGATAGCGTAGAACTTGATAACACCGCAGTTATTACAACTAGCATTGATAAAACAGCCGACGGCGTGATTAATGGCAACGGCGAAAGCGCCGCCATGGTTAT
>NZ_LKDU01000108.1:0-368 GCF_001401855.1 Pseudoalteromonas sp. P1-7a
GTGTCTGATGTGGCTGGCAACCCAATTTCAGCACAAGATGCAGTTGAGCACGATAACACAGCAGCAATTACAACCAGCATTGATAAAACAGCCGACGGCGTTATAAATGGCAACGGCGAAAGTGCAGCAATCGTTGTGCGCGGTACAGTAACCGATGTTGAAGACGGCCAAACTGTAACTGTTATTATCAGCGATGGCACAAACCAAGTTGAAACCACGGCACTTGTACAAAACGGCGAATACGTTACCGACCCGATTGATGCAAGCGCATTAAATGACGGCACACTCACTGCTACAGCCAGCGTATCCGATGTAGCAGGTAACCCTGTTACAGCTGAGGATACAGTTGAACTTGATAACACCGCAGC
>NZ_LKDU01000109.1:0-362 GCF_001401855.1 Pseudoalteromonas sp. P1-7a
GATTTAGCGGGTAACCCTGTAAACGCGCAAGATAGCGTAGAACTTGATAACACCGCAGCGATCACAACCAGCATTGATAAAACAGCCGATTCAGTTATTAACGGTAATGGCGAAAGCGAAGCCTTAGTTGTGCGCGGAACAGTCACCGATGTTGAAGACGGCCAAACCGTGACGGTTATTATCAGCGATGGCGTAAACACACCAATTGAGGTGCAAGCCTTGGTAAGTAATGGCGAGTACGTCACAGATCCCATTGATGCAAGCGCATTAAATGACGGCACACTCACCGCCACGGCTAGCGTGTCTGATGTGGCTGGCAACCCAATTTCAGCACAAGATGCAGTTGAGCACGATAACACAGC
>NZ_LKDU01000110.1:0-356 GCF_001401855.1 Pseudoalteromonas sp. P1-7a
GAACCGGCACGACTTGTTAGTCGAGGGATTTTAAATCCCTTGTGTCTACCAATTCCACCACTCGGGCATCGAGTTTGCTATTTAAAGCAAGTGGATAAAACTAATATGGAGCGGCACACGAGGCTCGAACTCGTGACCTCGACCTTGGCAAGGTCGCGCTCTACCAACTGAGCTAGTGCCGCATCATATTAATTCTGAATTTAAATGCATAAACTAATTTATGTAATATTTTTTTATAAATTACACTTGGCGATGTAATTAAACCACAAAGTGGTGCCCGAGGCCGGACTTGAACCGGCACGACTTGTTAGTCGAGGGATTTTAAATCCCTTGTGTCTACCAATTCCACCACTCGG
>NZ_LKDU01000111.1:0-353 GCF_001401855.1 Pseudoalteromonas sp. P1-7a
GGCACAAACCAAGTTGAAACCACGGCACTTGTACAAAACGGCGAATATGTTACCGATCCGATTGATGCAAGCGCATTAAATGACGGCACACTCACCGCCACAGCTAGCGTGTCTGATGTGGCAGGCAATCCAATTTCAGCACAAGATGCAGTCGAGCTTGATAACACCGCAGTTATTACAACCAGCATTGATAAAACAGCCGACGGCGTGATTAATGGCAACGGTGAAAGCGCCGCCATGGTTATACGTGGCACAGTGACTGACGTTGAAGACGGCCAAACTGTTACCATCACTTTGAGCGATGGTATAAACGCGCCAATTGAAGTTCAAGCAACCGTTCAAAATGGCGAGTA
>NZ_LKDU01000112.1:0-322 GCF_001401855.1 Pseudoalteromonas sp. P1-7a
CGAATGAATATATGTCCAGGCCCATCCTGCCACGGAAACATGACCGCGCCTGCGGCAATGTTTCATCGTCACTGCAGGGCGATCGAGTACGAGACGATATCCGTGTAGCAGCCCGCGCGTTTGACTGCCCGCGGCTCCGTGCCGAATGCACTGAAGCCCAGCGATTCGTACAGCCCGCGCGCGGCAGCGTTGTCCGCCAGCACCGTGAGGGTGAGCGATTCAATGCCTTCCGCGCGCGCAGCCGCGAACGCGGCAAGAAGAAGCTGACGGGCGATACCCTGGCCACGATGGCCAGCATCCACGTGGACACTGTGCACTTCCG
>NZ_LKDU01000113.1:0-328 GCF_001401855.1 Pseudoalteromonas sp. P1-7a
TCGCCTGACCTAGATGGTAGGTGTTGGATGGGTATGTATTACGTGTGCTTATTTTCAGATAGCCAAAATACTATTCACAAAGAGGCGCTACGCTTTAGAGAAGAAAATGCTGAATATTACTTTCCTTCAGACGTAAAAAACCATCACATTGCTGTAAAAGCTTTCTCGTATTTGGAGCCTTGCGATGTCGTAGTACCCACAGCGGTGGAGAGTCACATAGCAAAGTACTCTTAATGTTTTTTTAATGGGATTCACTGGGCACTGAGGTGGTCGTCGCGTTCTTTTACCCGTGGGTTTCATGATACTCAACCCACGCTACAAAGTACTG
>NZ_LKDU01000114.1:0-327 GCF_001401855.1 Pseudoalteromonas sp. P1-7a
CTATAAAGCGGCACTAGCTCAGTTGGTAGAGCGCGACCTTGCCAAGGTCGAGGTCACGAGTTCGAGCCTCGTGTGCCGCTCCAATTTCTTACCAAAGAAATTGAAGTATCGAATAATATGTAAAGCGGCACTAGCTCAGTTGCCAGAATGTTGAAAGCGACCCGTCGCGCTTAAGCATAAAATTACTGACAATCTTTAAAGCGGCACTAGCTCAGTTGCCAGAACGTAGGACGCGACTCGTCGCGCACCAACGGACAAATTACTGACTAACTATAAAGCGGCACTAGCTCAGTTGGTAGAGCGCGACCTTGCCAAGGTCGAGGTCAC
>NZ_LKDU01000115.1:0-323 GCF_001401855.1 Pseudoalteromonas sp. P1-7a
ACCGGTGAGCCAGAGGGCACGGTTGTTACAATCACCGTAACGGATGAAGCGGGTAACCCGCAAACCATTACGACCGAAGTGCAAGCCGACGGCACCTTTAGTGTGGATGTGCCTAATGAGTTAAGTGAAGGTGAATTTACCGTTGAAGTATCGGTTACCGACGCCGCAGGCAATCAAACCACAGCCACCACGACAGGCGAGGTTGATACCGCCGCGCCTACAGTGGTTATTGACCCGGTTGGCGATACTAATGACACCACACCGACTATTTCAGGCACAGCAACCGGTGAGCCAGAGGGCACGGTTGTTACAATCACCGTAAC
>NZ_LKDU01000116.1:0-323 GCF_001401855.1 Pseudoalteromonas sp. P1-7a
GGGGCAATATCGGAGGCAAGCAAAATAGCGGCACCAAAGTAAGCACCGTGAGGTAAGCCACTTAAAAAACGAAAAACAACAAGCTGCTCCAATGAGGTTGCTAATGCACTTAAACCATTAGCAATACACATTAAGCTTAAAAAAATCAGCAAAGCTTTGCGTTTTCGCATGTTGGCCGTTGTAAGCATTAATACCGGTGCGCCAACTACAACGCCAATCGCATAGGCGCTAATAGCATAGCCACTTTGCGAAGGGGTTGAGCCAAACGTTTCACTGATCAGCGGCAGCATAGGCATCATTGAAAACTCTGATAATCCTAAAAT
>NZ_LKDU01000117.1:0-323 GCF_001401855.1 Pseudoalteromonas sp. P1-7a
ATTTTAGGATTATCAGAGTTTTCAATGATGCCTATGCTGCCGCTGATCAGTGAAACGTTTGGCTCAACCCCTTCGCAAAGTGGCTATGCCATTAGCGCCTATGCGATTGGCGTTGTAGTTGGCGCACCGGTTTTAATGCTTACAACGGCCAACATGCGAAAACGCAAAGCTTTGCTGATTTTTTTAAGCTTAATGTGTATTGCTATTGGTTTGAGTGCATTAGCAACTTCACTAGAGCAGCTTGTTGTTTTTCGTTTTTTAAGTGGCTTACCTCACGGTGCTTACTTTGGTGCCGCTATTTTGCTTGCCTCCGATATTGCCCC
>NZ_LKDU01000118.1:0-315 GCF_001401855.1 Pseudoalteromonas sp. P1-7a
AAACCCACGGGTAAAAGAACGCGACGACCACCTCAGTGCCCAGTGAATCCCATTAGAAAACATTAAGAGTACTTTGCTATGTGACTCTCCACCGCTGTGGGCACCACGACATTGCTAGGCTCCGAATAAGAGAAAGCCGCTTTAGAAATGAAGCGGCTTTTTTGCGTCTGTAAGAAAGTGAAAATATTAGCTATCAGCCGTCAGTTATCAGCTGCACAGCGTCAACCAGTACTTTGTAGCGTGGGTTGAGTATCATGAAACCCACGGGTAAAAGAACGCGACGACCACCTCAGTGCCCAGTGAATCCCATTAAAA
>NZ_LKDU01000119.1:0-314 GCF_001401855.1 Pseudoalteromonas sp. P1-7a
CTTTGTAGCAACTATCGTAGAGTAATAATTAGCCTAGCTGATTAATACTAAAAAAACCCGAGCTTAGTCTCGGGTTTTTTAATGCCTGAGATTTACGTCATGTGAAGGTGGCGCTGTCACCTTTAGGCGTAGGTGCTTTGTAGCAACTATCGTAGAGTAATAATTAGCCTAGCTAATTAATACTAAAAAAACCCGAGCTTAGCCTCGTTTTTTTTAATGCCTGACATTTACGTCATGTGAAGGTGGCGCTGTTACCTTTAGGGGTAGGTGCTTTGTAGCAACTATCGTAGAGTAATAATTAGCCTAGCTGATTA
>NZ_LKDU01000120.1:0-305 GCF_001401855.1 Pseudoalteromonas sp. P1-7a
GCGGTGTTATCAAGTTCAACTGTATCCTCAGCTGTAACAGGGTTACCTGCTACATCGGATACGCTGGCTGTAGCGGTGAGTGTGCCGTCATTTAATGCGCTTGCATCAATCGGATCGGTAACATATTCGCCGTTTTGCACAAGTGCCGTGGTTTCAACTTGGTTTGTGCCATCACTGATGATCACCGTCACGGATTGACCGTCTTCCACATCGCTAACCGTGCCACGCACGACCATGGCGGCGCTTTCACCGTTACCATTAATCACGCCATCGGCGGTTTTATCAATGCTGGTTGTGATTGCTGC
>NZ_LKDU01000121.1:0-304 GCF_001401855.1 Pseudoalteromonas sp. P1-7a
AATTCAAACTCCGTACAATCTATTCAACAAATTTCACCAAAACACCTGTAGACGTCGAGCTTGCTCACGTTAGAAGCGTAGCTTCTCATCTTTTAATAAATTAACACCATAAAAGCCCTGCTTTTATAACGCCAACAAGTTGCGCGTCTACCAGATTAAATTTTACGCTGGCGCAGATGTGATGCGTTAGCGCGATTTTATATCGCACTTGTAGGCGTCGAGCTTGCTCACGTTAGACGCGCAGCGTCTCATTACTTAATAATTTAACACCGTAAAAGCGGAGCTTTTAAAACGCTAACAAGTT
>NZ_LKDU01000122.1:0-303 GCF_001401855.1 Pseudoalteromonas sp. P1-7a
GATAAAAAGATAAGCCCTATTACATCAACAATCTTGTCATTTACTTGTTCACTAAGTGTTTGCGCAGCAACACGTTTGAGTTTTTTTCGCTCAACAGGTAGTTTGGCATTTTTTTGATGAAGCCATATTTTGAGAAACAAAACGCCTAATAAGGAATAAACACTACCTACAATAACTAAAAGGCTTAAACCTTGGTTTAATAAATCATCCATGGGGAGTTCCTATAATCACAATGTTTACGTTATACCTTAAAAACAGGTACATGTCGTATAATTCAAACTCCGTACAATCTATTCAACAAAT
>NZ_LKDU01000123.1:0-303 GCF_001401855.1 Pseudoalteromonas sp. P1-7a
ATATGTGGTGGGTGATACTGGACTTGAACCAGTGACCCTCGCCTTGTAAGGGCGATGCTCTCCCAACTGAGCTAATCACCCACATATAATAGATATGACTTTATAAATTTAACGTTTAGTATAATTTGGTGGGTGATACTGGACTTGAACCAGTGACCCTCGCCTTGTAAGGGCGATGCTCTCCCAACTGAGCTAATCACCCAAATTATATATTTAATATGCACCATTCTAAGAATGGTGGGTCGTACTGGACTTGAACCAGTGACCCTCGCCTTGTAAGGGCGATGCTCTCCCAACTGAGCT
>NZ_LKDU01000124.1:0-303 GCF_001401855.1 Pseudoalteromonas sp. P1-7a
ATTTGTTGAATAGATTGTACGGAGTTTGAATTATACGACATGTACCTGTTTTTAAGGTATAACGTAAACATTGTGATTATAGGAACTCCACATGGATGATTTATTAAACCAAGGTTTAAGCCTTTTAGTTATTGTAGGTAGTGTTTATTCCTTATTAGGCGTTTTGTTTTTCAAAATATGGCTTCATCAAAAAAATGCCAAACTACCTGTTGATCGAAAAAAACTCAAACGTGTTGCTGCGCAAACACTTAGTGAACAAGTAAATGACAAGATTGTTGATGTAATAGGGCTTATCTTTTTATC
>NZ_LKDU01000125.1:0-302 GCF_001401855.1 Pseudoalteromonas sp. P1-7a
CTATAAAGCGGCACTAGCTCAGTTGGTAGAGCGCGACCTTGCCAAGGTCGAGGTCACGAGTTCGAGCCTCGTGTGCCGCTCCAATTTCTCACCAAAAGAAATTGGTATAGCGTATAGCTCATAAAATTTATAGTTCATAAAGCGGTACTAGCTCAGTTGCCAGAATGTTGAACGCGACCCGTCGCGCACCAACGGACAAATTACTGACTAACGATAAAGCGGCACTAGCTCAGTTGCCAGAATGTTGAACGCGACCCGTCGCGCACCAACGGACAAATTACTGACTAACTATAAAGCGGCAC
>NZ_LKDU01000126.1:0-296 GCF_001401855.1 Pseudoalteromonas sp. P1-7a
GTTTTTTTAATGGGATTCACTGAGCACTGAGGTGGTCGTTGCGTTCTTTTACCCGTGGGTTTCGTGATACTCAACCCACGCTACAAAGTGCAGGTTGACGCTGTGCAGCTAATAACTGACGGCTGATAGCTAATATTTTCACTTTCTTACAGACGTAAAAAAGCCCGGCTCTTTCGAGTCGGGCTTTCTTGTATTTGGAACCTGGCGATGTCGTAGTGCCCACAGCGGTAGAGAGTCACATAGCAAATGCTACACTATCATTGGTCGGGGCGGCCTTGTGCGGGGCTCGCCTTCGC
>NZ_LKDU01000127.1:0-293 GCF_001401855.1 Pseudoalteromonas sp. P1-7a
CTTAAAGTAAATGGTGCCTCGACCCGGAATCGAACCAGGGACACGAGGATTTTCAATCCTCTGCTCTACCAACTGAGCTATCGAGGCACATAAACTGTGCAATTAAACATTTAAAACATTTAATTTAAATAAATGGTGCCGACTAACCAAGTCGACGGGTAACTTGAACAGACTACTGATTACAGTTTCCTTTTCAAATTACTAAAATAAATGGTGCCGACTAACCGAGTCGAACGGTTGACCTACTGATTACAAGTCAGTTGCTCTACCAGCTGAGCTAAGTCGGCACACTA
>NZ_LKDU01000128.1:0-282 GCF_001401855.1 Pseudoalteromonas sp. P1-7a
TAGTGTAGCATTTGCTATGTGAAAGTAGGACATTGCCAGGCTCCAAATAAGAGAAACCCGTTACAGCGATGTAACGGGTTTTTTGCTGTATGGGGTTTAGTAAAAATAGCCAAGACCCCATGCCGAACTCTGTAGTGCCCGCTCTCGTACATCCTGTGCTCCACGGCATTTGTATTCCAACACATCAAACGAAACAGCGCGAAGGCGAGCCCCGCACAAGGCCGCCCCGACCAATGATAGTGTAGCATTTGCTATGTGACTCTCTACCGCTGTGGGCACTAC
>NZ_LKDU01000129.1:0-278 GCF_001401855.1 Pseudoalteromonas sp. P1-7a
GACTTGAACCAGTGACCCTCGCCTTGTAAGGGCGATGCTCTCCCAACTGAGCTAATCACCCACATATAAATTAAAACGCTACTATTAAAATAAATAGTACTGGACTTTAACCAGTGAACCTCGCCGTTACTTGGAAGTAGCGGTAATGCTCTCTTTTTCTAGCTGAGTAATGACCCATTTAGATTTGTGTAATATGCACCATTCTAAGAATGGTGGGTCGTACTGGACTTGAACCAGTGACCCTCGCCTTGTAAGGGCGATGCTCTCCCAACTGAGCT
>NZ_LKDU01000130.1:0-274 GCF_001401855.1 Pseudoalteromonas sp. P1-7a
GCAACTGCATTATCATGACAGTTCCCAGCTCGACTCATCGAAGGCACAAGATTATGTTCTTTCAAAAATGCGAGATAGTCAGCGCTACCGTATTGGCTACCTTGGTCACTATGTACCATTACCTCAGCCTTCGGTTGACGTTGATATACAGCCATCAACAGTGCATTTATCACCAACTGCTTATCCATATTTTTATCCATCGACCAGCCCACAATGCGCCGAGAGAATAAATCCATCACTGTTGCCACATATAAAAAACCTTCATAGGTTCTTA
>NZ_LKDU01000131.1:0-272 GCF_001401855.1 Pseudoalteromonas sp. P1-7a
GCTGTGTTATCGTGCTCAACTGCATCTTGTGCTGAAATTGGGTTGCCAGCCACATCAGACACGCTAGCCGTGGCGGTGAGTGTGCCGTCGTTTAATGCGCTTGCATCAATCGGATCTGTAACGTATTCGCCATTTTGTACAAGCGCCGTTGTTTCAACTTGGTTTGTGCCATCGCTGATAATAACCGTCACGGTTTGGCCATCTTCTACATCGGTTACTGTACCGCGCACGACCATGGCGGCGCTTTCACCATTGCCATTAATCACGCCATC
>NZ_LKDU01000132.1:0-272 GCF_001401855.1 Pseudoalteromonas sp. P1-7a
CCCACACTTACGATACAAAATGTAGGCGATGTAAACGACCTAACACCGACATTACAGGGCACCAGTAACGAAATTGGCGGCACGGTGACACTCACCGTGACCGACAGTGACGGCGCTGAGCAAACTCTCACGACCACCGTTGAGGCGGATGGTCATTGGGATATTGAAATCCCCGGTGCGCTCGCGCAAGGTGACTTTACTGTCACAGCCAGCATAACCGACGCGGCAGGCAATGAGAGCACAGCCAACAGCAGTGGCAATGTCGATACCAT
>NZ_LKDU01000133.1:0-270 GCF_001401855.1 Pseudoalteromonas sp. P1-7a
CCCCGACCAATGATAGTGTAGCATTTGCTATGTGACTCTCTACCGCTGTGGGCACTACGACATCGCCAGGCTCCAAATACAAGAAAGCCTGACTCGAAAGAGCCGGGCTTTTTTACGTCTATAAGAAAGTGAAAATATTAGCTATCAGTCGTTAGCTATCAGCTGCACAGCGTCAACCAGTACTTTGTAGCGTGGGTTGAGTATCACGAAACCCACGGGTAAAAGAACGCAACGACCACCTCAGTGCTCAGTGAATCCCATTAAAAAAAC
>NZ_LKDU01000134.1:0-265 GCF_001401855.1 Pseudoalteromonas sp. P1-7a
GCTTTCTTGTATTTGGAGCCTGGCGATGTCGTAGTGCCCACAGCGGTAGAGAGTCACATAGCAAATGCTACACTATCATTGGTCGGGGCGCCTTGTGCGGGGCTCGCCTTCGCGCTGTTTCGTTTGATGTGTTGGAATACAAACGCCGTGGAGTACAGGATGTACGAGAGCGGGCACTACAGAGTTCGGCATGGGGTCTTGGCTATTTTTACTAAACCCCAGACAGCAAAAAACCCGTTACATCGCTGTAACGGGTTTCTCTTAT
>NZ_LKDU01000135.1:0-263 GCF_001401855.1 Pseudoalteromonas sp. P1-7a
GAAACAAGCGACAGAAGTTAATAGCTAAAGTAGATAGCAACGACGAAAGACTTAAAAAATATTATCAGATATTTTCCAAATTTATGAGGCGATACTTAGCGCGTAGCGTTAAAGTTAAATCACCTTGCGCAAAGGAAAAAGTAGCACGATGTGCTTGTCATTAATCCTTTGTAACAAATTTGCTTGGTAACCATAGCGTTTTGGACCCACCTGACCCCATGCCGAACTCAGTAGTGAAACGAAACAGCGCCGATGATAGTGTA
>NZ_LKDU01000136.1:0-263 GCF_001401855.1 Pseudoalteromonas sp. P1-7a
GCCATGGTCGTGCGTGGCACGGTAAGCGATGTGGAAGACGGTCAAACCGTGACGGTGATCATCAGTGATGGCACAAACCAAGTTGAAACAACGGCGCTTGTTCAAAACGGCGAATACGTTACCGACCCGATTGACGCAAGCGCATTAAATGACGGCACGCTCACCGCTACAGCCAGCGTGTCAGATTTAGCGGGTAACCCTGTTACAGCTGAGGATACAGTTGAACTTGATAACACCGCAGCGATCACAACCAGCATTGATAA
>NZ_LKDU01000137.1:0-259 GCF_001401855.1 Pseudoalteromonas sp. P1-7a
CATATTTTTATCCATCGACCAGCCCACAATGCGCCGAGAGAATAAATCCATCACTGTTGCCACATATAAAAAACCTTCATAGGTTCTTATATAAGTTATGTCGCTCACCCACGACTGGTTCGGCGCTGGCGGGTTAAATTGACGCGCTAATAAGTTATCTGCAATCCGCGATGTCTTACCGCCTTTAAGATGGCGACGCTTATATCCAATTTGCGCTTTAAGCTTATGTTGTCGCATGATCTTCGCAACACGGTTTACG
>NZ_LKDU01000138.1:0-258 GCF_001401855.1 Pseudoalteromonas sp. P1-7a
CATATTTTTATCCATCGACCAGCCCACAATGCGCCGAGAGAATAAATCCATCACTGTTGCCACATATAAAAAACCTTCATAGGTTCTTAATAAGTTATGTCGCTCACCCACGACTGGTTCGGCGCTGGCGGGTTAAATTGACGCGCTAATAAGTTATCTGCAATCCGCAATGTCTTACCGCCTTTAAGATGGCGACGCTTATATCCAATTTGCGCTTTAAGCTTATGTTGTCGCATGATCTTCGCAACACGGTTTACG
>NZ_LKDU01000139.1:0-257 GCF_001401855.1 Pseudoalteromonas sp. P1-7a
AAATGCCATTGATTATTCAATAGAATAATTAATTGGTATCTACTTTAGTATTCAATATTAACTTCTGGCGAAGTTAAACTGTCACTAACGTATGACTGAATCTAACGATTTAGTATTGCGACGTGGATTTGATACTTAGGCAACGCCGCTGATATTTTTGTCGCTGGGCGCATAACGTGTTATGTAACCAAGCAAAAATAGAAAGCAAGGCAGCATAAGTAACAAAGACCAAGCAAGACCCGTTTGGGTTGTATGGT
>NZ_LKDU01000140.1:0-255 GCF_001401855.1 Pseudoalteromonas sp. P1-7a
ATCAGCTATCAGCTATCAGCTATCAGCTATCAGCTATCAGCTATCAGCTATCAGCTATCAGCTATCAGCTATCAGCTATCAGCTATCAGAATAATGTACATACTGATTTTAATAGCAACAAATTTATATCGTGCTTTATATTATTTTTTAGTGCTATAAAGCCTAAGTGCGCCAGCAAGCAAGGCGCCTACAATGTTACCCTCTAAAGCACAGCGTCTCCTAACCTCTTTGTGAATTAATGTTTTTATTTTTTGC
>NZ_LKDU01000141.1:0-250 GCF_001401855.1 Pseudoalteromonas sp. P1-7a
TGCCGTGGTTTCAACTTGGTTTGTACCATCGCTGATCATCACCGTCACAGTTTGACCGTCTTCCACATCGCTCACCGTGCCACGTACGACCATGGCGGCGCTTTCACCGTGACCGTTAATCACGCCATCGGCGGTTTTATCAATGCTAGTTGTGATCGCTGCGGTGTTATCAAGTTCTACGCTATCTTGCGCATTTACAGGGTTACCTGCCACATCGGATACGCTAGCCGTGGCGGTGAGTGTGCCGTCG
>NZ_LKDU01000142.1:0-250 GCF_001401855.1 Pseudoalteromonas sp. P1-7a
TGCCGTGGTTTCAACTTGGTTTGTACCATCGCTGATCATCACCGTCACAGTTTGACCGTCTTCCACATCGCTCACCGTGCCACGTACGAACATGGCGGCGCTTTCACCGTGACCGTTAATCACGCCATCGGCGGTTTTATCAATGCTAGTTGTGATCGCTACGGTGTTATCAAGTTCTACGCTATCTTGCGCATTTACAGGGTTACCTGCCACATCGGATACGCTAGCCGTGGCGGTGAGTGTGCCGTCG
>NZ_LKDU01000143.1:0-249 GCF_001401855.1 Pseudoalteromonas sp. P1-7a
TTTACGCTGGTGTGGATGTGATACGTAGGCGCGATTTTATATCGCACTTGTAGACGTTAAGCTTGCTCACGTTAGAAGCGCAGCGTCTCATTACTTAATAAATTAACACCGTAAAAGCCCTGCTTTTAAACAAAAGCAATGCGCGTCTACAAGGTGAAACTTTACGCTGGTGTGGATGTGATACGTAGGCGCGATTTTATATCGCACTTGTAGACGTTAAGCTTGCTCACGTTAGAAGCGCAGCGTCTC
>NZ_LKDU01000144.1:0-248 GCF_001401855.1 Pseudoalteromonas sp. P1-7a
GTATCCGATGTGGCAGGCAACCCGATTTCAGCACAAGATTCAGTCGAGCTTGATAACACCGCAGCAATCACAACCAGCATTGATAAAACAGCCGACGGCGTGATTAATGGCAACGGCGAAAGTGCAGCAATCGTTGTGCGCGGTACAGTAACCGATGTTGAAGACGGTCAAACCGTGACGGTGATCATCAGTGATGGCACAAACCAAGTTGAAACCACAGCGCTTGTGCAAAACGGCGAATATGTTAC
>NZ_LKDU01000145.1:0-247 GCF_001401855.1 Pseudoalteromonas sp. P1-7a
TTGCTCACCTGCTTCACGCAAGTCTGCATGTATCCAAGGGCTACCATACGTGCCGCCACTGGCTACATAAAACTCTTTAATGAGCTTCAGCAAACGATTATCTTCAAGCGCTCTATCGCTTAAGGGCTTTTTTAACCACGCATAAAAACCACTTCGGCGCAGCTTAAAAAGGCGGCACATCGTCGTAATAGAAAATTCATCTTGGTGATCACGAATGAAGCCGTACTTTACTCGGGGTTGCTGGCAA
>NZ_LKDU01000146.1:0-247 GCF_001401855.1 Pseudoalteromonas sp. P1-7a
GAAAGCGCCGCCATGGTTGTACGTGGCACGGTGAGCGATGTGGAAGACGGTCAAACCGTGACAGTGATCATCAGTGATGGCACAAACCAAGTTGAATCCACGGCACTTGTGCAAAACGGCGAGTATGTTACCGATCCGATTGATGCAAGCGCATTAAACGACGGCACACTCACCGCCACGGCTAGCGTATCCGATGTGGCAGGTAACCCTGTAAATGCGCAAGATAGCGTAGAACTTGATAACACCG
>NZ_LKDU01000147.1:0-247 GCF_001401855.1 Pseudoalteromonas sp. P1-7a
TTGCTCACCTGCTTCACGCAAGTCTGCATGTATCCAAGGGCTACCATACGTGCCGCCACTGGCTACATAAAACTCTTTAATGAGCTTCAACAAACGATTATCTTCAAGCGCTCTATCGCTTAAGGGCTTTTTTAACCACGCATAAAAACCACTTCGGTGCAGCTTAAAAAGGCGGCACATCGTCGTAATAGAAAATTCATCTTGGTGATCACGAATGAAGCCGTACTTTACTCGGGGTTGCTGGCAA
>NZ_LKDU01000148.1:0-244 GCF_001401855.1 Pseudoalteromonas sp. P1-7a
GGAAATTGGTTGCGGGAGCCGGATTTGAACCGACGACCTTCGGGTTATGAGCCCGACGAGCTACCAGGCTGCTCCATCCCGCGCCTGTATATTTTAAGTCTATCGACTACTTAATTTAATCTCTTAAGTTAGAGTTTACAGTAACCTCAAACCCATAAAGGAAATTGGTTGCGGGAGCCGGATTTGAACCGACGACCTTCGGGTTATGAGCCCGACGAGCTACCAGGCTGCTCCATCCCGCGCC
>NZ_LKDU01000149.1:0-244 GCF_001401855.1 Pseudoalteromonas sp. P1-7a
TCACTAGGACAACTGAATGGTTTGACTCGTTTCAGGCGAGTTTTATTAATAACACTACCCTACTATAAATAGTAAGTGGCGTCCCCAAGAGATTAGTACTCTTGATAACGTCGTGCATAGAGAGTGCGGTGTCACACTGCTTTATACAGCACTTAAAATAGTAAGTGGCGTCCCCAAGGGGATTCGAACCCCTGTTACCGCCGTGAAAGGGCGGTGTCCTAGGCCTCTAGACGATGGGGACACT
>NZ_LKDU01000150.1:0-240 GCF_001401855.1 Pseudoalteromonas sp. P1-7a
CTCCTAACCTCTTTGTGAATAAATCACTTAATATTTTGCACAATGAGAAGTGAAAGAGGAATAAATGAGAAAACATACAAGTAGCAGCGAGTTTACCTCGCGTCTGGGTTCATTATTTTAAAACGGCATAAATACCAAATGCGCCAGCAAGCAAGGCGCCTACTTTAAAACACAATGTGCGTGAAGCTTGCTCACGCAAAGCTGTTAAGACTCAATACGCGGCATAAAGCCACGCCTACA
>NZ_LKDU01000151.1:0-234 GCF_001401855.1 Pseudoalteromonas sp. P1-7a
GCAAATGCTACACTATCATCGGCGCTGTTTCGTTTCACTACTGAGTTCGGCATGGGGTCAGGTGGGTCCAAAACGCTATGGTTACCAAGAAAATTCGGTTCAATTTTCTTATTTTTATTTATTAAGATTTAAGTCCTTCGACTGAATTTGGAGCCTGGCAATGTCCTACTTTCACATAGCAAATGCTACACTATCATCGGCGCTGTTTCGTTTCACTACTGAGTTCGGCATGGG
>NZ_LKDU01000152.1:0-233 GCF_001401855.1 Pseudoalteromonas sp. P1-7a
CCAGCGCTCACCAACGACAGCACGCCAACTGTAACGGGCACCAGCGATGCACCCAACAGCACCGTCACGGTAACCTTTACTGATGCAGCCAATGTCGTACAAACTATTGATGTACAAACCGATGTCAACGGCAATTGGAGTGCGACACCAACCAGCGACTTAGCAGAAGGCAACTACAGTGTTAGCGCCAGCATCACTGATGCAGCAGGCAACACGGGTACAGGCACAGACAA
>NZ_LKDU01000153.1:0-233 GCF_001401855.1 Pseudoalteromonas sp. P1-7a
AGTGGTGGAGGGAGCTGGATTCGAACCAGCGAAGGCTGAGCCGTCAGATTTACAGTCTGATCCCTTTGGCCGCTCGGGAACCCCTCCACACTATTTTGTTACATTTTTTTGTTACATTTGGCCCCACTTAACTTAGCGGTAAGAAAAGTGGTGGAGGGAGCTGGATTCGAACCAGCGAAGGCTGAGCCGTCAGATTTACAGTCTGATCCCTTTGGCCGCTCGGGAACCCCTCC
>NZ_LKDU01000154.1:0-233 GCF_001401855.1 Pseudoalteromonas sp. P1-7a
ATCGGGTCGGTAACGTATTCGCCGTTTTGTACAAGCGCCGTGGTTTCAACTTGGTTTGTGCCATCACTGATGATCACCGTCACGGTTTGGCCATCTTCTACATCGGTTACTGTCCCACGCACAACCATGGCGGCACTTTCGCCATTACCATTAATCACGCCATCGGCGGTTTTATCAATGCTGGTTGTGATTGCTGCGGTGTTATCAAGCTCGACTGAATCTTGTGCTGAAAT
>NZ_LKDU01000155.1:0-230 GCF_001401855.1 Pseudoalteromonas sp. P1-7a
GGAGAAGGAGGGATTCGAACCCTCGATAGAGCTACAAACTCTATACTCCCTTAGCAGGGGAGCTCCTTCGGCCACTCGGACACCTCTCCAACGCATAACAGATTGTATTAACGGTAGTTTATTCATACCATTAATTAAATAGTGGTGGAGAGATAGGGATTTGAACCCTAGATAGGCTACAAACCTATGCCGGTTTTCAAGACCGGTGCATTCGACCACTCTGCCATCTC
>NZ_LKDU01000156.1:0-229 GCF_001401855.1 Pseudoalteromonas sp. P1-7a
GAGAATCTACTTGCTCGTCAATTTGATGTTGAAGAGCCTAATAGTGTATGGGTATCGGATATAACTCAGGTGCGCTGTAAAGAAGGCTGGCAGTACTTATGTGTCATTTTAGATTTATACTCACGCAAAGTTGTGGGCTGGGCAACAAGTCGAATTAATAATGCGGTTTTAGTGATTAAAACACTAAAGAAGGCTTGGAATGTGCGCAAGCCGAACGGGCAACGTTTAC
>NZ_LKDU01000157.1:0-229 GCF_001401855.1 Pseudoalteromonas sp. P1-7a
GTAAACGTTGCCCGTTCGGCTTGCGCACATTCCAAGCCTTCTTTAGTGTTTTAATCACTAAAACCGCATTATTAATTCGACTTGTTGCCTAGCCCACAACTTTGCGTGAGTATAAATCTAAAATGACACATAAGTACTGGCAGCCTTCTTTACAGCGCACCTGAGTTATATCCGATACCCATACACTATTAGGCTCTTCAACATCAAATTGACGAGCAAGTAGATTCTC
>NZ_LKDU01000158.1:0-227 GCF_001401855.1 Pseudoalteromonas sp. P1-7a
GTAAAGAATGGTGGGTCATGATGGACTTGAACCATCGACCAATGGATTAAAAGTCCACTGCTCTACCAACTGAGCTAATGACCCGCTCTATGTGCTTACCCTTTAAGTTAGCTGCGTAAATCCGCCGATTGAACCAAACTTTATCTTAATAAAGAATGGTGGGTCATGATGGACTTGAACCATCGACCAATGGATTAAAAGTCCACTGCTCTACCAACTGAGCTAAT
>NZ_LKDU01000159.1:0-227 GCF_001401855.1 Pseudoalteromonas sp. P1-7a
CACCTGACCCCATGCCGAACTCAGTAGTGAAACGAAACAGCGCCGATGATAGTGTAGCATTTGCTATGTGAAAGTAGGACATTGCCAGGATTCAAATTAAAGAAACCCGTTACAGCGATGTAACGGGTTTTTTGTTGTCTGAGGTTTAGTAAATAGCCAGTACCCCATGCCGAATTCAGTAGTGGCCGCATCTGCATGCCGCTGTATCTGTATTCTATACATCAAAC
>NZ_LKDU01000160.1:0-225 GCF_001401855.1 Pseudoalteromonas sp. P1-7a
AGTCGTCGTAAAGGTTTGCTCTACCCCTAAGTCGTCGGTAACGGTAAAGGTGATCACGGTGCCTTCTAGTGCATCACTGGTGCCGCTTAAGATTGGGGTTACGTCGTTACTTGAACCTGGGCTGGTTAAATCAAGTGTTGGCGCAATGGTGTCTACTTCACCTGAGCCAGAGGCTGTGGCTTCATTGCCAGCGGCATCGCTTACGCTTGCACTTACTGTGTAGCT
>NZ_LKDU01000161.1:0-224 GCF_001401855.1 Pseudoalteromonas sp. P1-7a
ACGGTGAGCGATGTGGAAGACGGTCAAACTGTGACGGTGATGATCAGCGATGGTACAAACCAAGTTGAAACCACGGCACTTGTACAAAACGGCGAATACATCACCGATCCGATTGATGCAAGCGCATTAAACGATGGCACACTCACTGCTACAGCCAGCGTATCCGATGTAGCAGGTAACCCTGTTACAGCTGAGGATACAGTTGAACTTGATAACACCGCAGC
>NZ_LKDU01000162.1:0-224 GCF_001401855.1 Pseudoalteromonas sp. P1-7a
GCTGCGGTGTTATCAAGTTCAACTGTATCCTCAGCTGTAACAGGGTTACCTGCTACATCGGATACGCTGGCTGTAGCGGTGAGTGTGCCATCGTTTAATGCGCTTGCATCAATCGGGTCGGTAACGTATTCGCCATTTTGTACAAGTGCCGTGGTTTCAACTTGGTTTGTACCATCGCTGATCATCACCGTCACAGTTTGACCGTCTTCCACATCGCTCACCGT
>NZ_LKDU01000163.1:0-223 GCF_001401855.1 Pseudoalteromonas sp. P1-7a
CGGGTCATTAGCTCAGTTGGTAGAGCAGTGGACTTTTAATCCATTGGTCGATGGTTCAAGTCCATCATGACCCACCATTCTTTATTAAGCTAAAGAGTGGCTAAATCGGCGGATTTACGCAGCTTACTTAATAGAGTAAGCACACAGAGCGGGTCATTAGCTCAGTTGGTAGAGCAGTGGACTTTTAATCCATTGGTCGATGGTTCAAGTCCATCATGACCCA
>NZ_LKDU01000164.1:0-223 GCF_001401855.1 Pseudoalteromonas sp. P1-7a
CCTCTGTGGGCACCACGACATCACAAGGCTCCAAATACGAGAAAGCCTTTACAGCAATGTGATGGGTTTTTACGTCTGAAGGAAAGTAAAATATTCAGCATTTTCTTCTCTAAAGCGTAGCGTCTCCTAAGCGGAGCGCCTCTTTGTGAATAGTATTTTGGCTATCTGAAAATAAGCACACGTAATACATACCCATCCAACACCTACCATCTAGGTCAGGCGA
>NZ_LKDU01000165.1:0-222 GCF_001401855.1 Pseudoalteromonas sp. P1-7a
TTTAAGAGACGCTCCGCTTTAGAGAAGTAATTAAAACACTAAATTTATAAAATGCTGTATTAACTTTGTCTTCTCATTTACTCCTCATTTTATTCTCTTTGTGCAATTGATCTTTTACAAGAAGCTGCGCTTCTAACGTGAGCAAGCTCAACGTCTACGAATAAATACATAATTTCACCCCGTAGATGACTAATTTGCTGGCTTTGAAAGCTAAACTTTAAT
>NZ_LKDU01000166.1:0-221 GCF_001401855.1 Pseudoalteromonas sp. P1-7a
GTAACATATTCGCCGTTTTGCACAAGCGCTGTGGTTTCAACTTGGTTTGTGCCATCACTGATGATCACCGTCACGGTTTGACCGTCTTCCACATCGCTCACCGTGCCGCGCACGACCATGGCGGCGCTTTCGCCGTTACCATTAATCACGCCGTCGGCGGTTTTATCAATGCTGGTTGTGATCGCTGCGGTGTTATCAAGTTCAACTGTATCCTCAGCTGT
>NZ_LKDU01000167.1:0-219 GCF_001401855.1 Pseudoalteromonas sp. P1-7a
CATGGTGCGGAAGGAGAGACTTGAACTCTCACATCCTAAGATACTGGAACCTAAATCCAGCGCGTCTACCAATTCCGCCACTCCCGCATACATTTTTATATTTAAACTCTTAACAGAGCAATTCTTTATAGCAACGTTTCTTTGGTAGAAGAAGTTGGCTGGGATACCAGGATTTGAACCTGGGAATGCCAGGATCAAAACCTGGTGCCTTACCGCTTG
>NZ_LKDU01000168.1:0-219 GCF_001401855.1 Pseudoalteromonas sp. P1-7a
TAATCAGCTAGGCTAATTATTACTCTACGATAGTTGCTACAAAGCACCTACCCCTAAAGGTAACAGCGCCACCTTCACATGACGTAAATCTCAGGCATTAAAAAACCCGAGGCTAAGCTCGGGTTTTTTCAGTATTAATTAGCTAGGCTAATTATTACTCTACGATAGTTGCTACAACACCAGCACCTACAGTACGGCCACCTTCACGGATAGCGAAAC
>NZ_LKDU01000169.1:0-218 GCF_001401855.1 Pseudoalteromonas sp. P1-7a
GTGCCTCGATAGCTCAGTTGGTAGAGCAGAGGATTGAAAATCCTCGTGTCCCTGGTTCGATTCCGGGTCGAGGCACCATTTACTTTAAGTTCTCAATCTTTAAAATTGAAAGTGCCTTAGCACACGCTTTAGTGTGCCGACTTAGCTCAGCTGGTAGAGCAACTGACTTGTAATCAGTAGGTCAACCGTTCGACTCGGTTAGTCGGCACCATTTATTT
>NZ_LKDU01000170.1:0-218 GCF_001401855.1 Pseudoalteromonas sp. P1-7a
GTGCTGTCGTTGGTGAGCGCTGGTGCATCCACATTCACACTTGGTGCGGTAGTATCGATGTTACCGCTGCCGGTGATATCAGTGCTGTTGCCCGCCGCATCAATAATAGTCGCTTCAATACTGTAAGGCCCTTCAGCCAATGCGTTTGGCACTTCGACTGAGAAGTTGCCGCTCGCATCCACAGTCGTCGTAAAGGTTTGCTCTACCCCTAAGTCGTC
>NZ_LKDU01000171.1:0-218 GCF_001401855.1 Pseudoalteromonas sp. P1-7a
GTGCTGTCGTTGGTGAGCGCTGGTGCATCCACATTCACACTTGGTGCGGTAGTATCGATGTTACCGCTGCCGGTGATATCAGTGCTGTTACCCGCCGCATCACTAATAGTCGCTTCAATGCTGTAAGGGCCTTCAGCCAATGCGTTTGGCACTTCGACTGAGAAGTTGCCGCTCGCATCCACAGTCGTCGTAAAGGTTTGCTCTACCCCTAAGTCGTC
>NZ_LKDU01000172.1:0-216 GCF_001401855.1 Pseudoalteromonas sp. P1-7a
GTGGGTCATGATGGACTTGAACCATCGACCAATGGATTAAAAGTCCACTGCTCTACCAACTGAGCTAATGACCCGCTCTGTGTGCTTACCCTTTAAGTGAGCTGCGTAAATCCGCCGATTTGTCCACTCTTTATCTTAATAAAGAATGGTGGGTCATGATGGACTTGAACCATCGACCAATGGATTAAAAGTCCACTGCTCTACCAACTGAGCTAA
>NZ_LKDU01000173.1:0-215 GCF_001401855.1 Pseudoalteromonas sp. P1-7a
AATCATCTGTGTGGGCACTCGTACAGATTGAGTTCTAACAGCCAAGCTACTTCGGTAGTGAGGCAAACAAATTTAGAGTCTCAATTGAACTGAGTGACCAACAGAATAATTACTTAGGTAGTTATTCAGCACAGTCAATTCAATATCGAAAGATATTAAATAATTCAGAATTCATTGAGCTGTTCTTCGGAACATAAAAACTTTTTAATTGAAGA
>NZ_LKDU01000174.1:0-215 GCF_001401855.1 Pseudoalteromonas sp. P1-7a
TGGGTCATGATGGACTTGAACCATCGACCAATGGATTAAAAGTCCACTGCTCTACCAACTGAGCTAATGACCCGCTCTGTGTGCTTACTATTTAAGTGAGCTGCGTAAATCCGCCGATTGAACCAATCTTTATCTTAATAAAGAATGGTGGGTCATGATGGACTTGAACCATCGACCAATGGATTAAAAGTCCACTGCTCTACCAACTGAGCTAA
>NZ_LKDU01000175.1:0-214 GCF_001401855.1 Pseudoalteromonas sp. P1-7a
AAACCCCTTTGCCAAAGTCATGAGAAGCTGCGCTTCTAACGTGAGCAAGCTCAACGTCTACAAGTAAAATTAACACCGGAGCTTAACCCACCCCTGTAGACGCGCAGCTTGCTGGCGTTTAAAAGCAACGTTTTACGTTGTGTAAACCCCTTTGCCAAAGTCATGAGAAGCTGCGCTTCTAACGTGAGCAAGCTCAACGTCTACAAGTAAAATT
>NZ_LKDU01000176.1:0-214 GCF_001401855.1 Pseudoalteromonas sp. P1-7a
AAACCGTGACGGTGATCATCAGTGATGGCACAAACCAAGTTGAAACCACGGCACTTGTACAAAACGGCGAATACGTTACCGACCCGATTAACGCAAGCGCATTAAATGACGGCACGCTCACCGCTACAGCAAGCGTGTCAGATTTAGCGGGTAACCCTGTTACAGCTGAGGATACAGTTGAACTTGATAACACCGCAGCGATCACAACCAGCAT
>NZ_LKDU01000177.1:0-213 GCF_001401855.1 Pseudoalteromonas sp. P1-7a
CTAAGAATGGTGGGTCGTACTGGACTTGAACCAGTGACCCTCGCCTTGTAAGGGCGATGCTCTCCCAACTGAGCTAACGACCCATATTAAATTTTAAAACGCGACTATTAATATAATAATAGGCTTTATATGTGGTGGGTGATACTGGACTTGAACCAGTGACCCTCGCCTTGTAAGGGCGATGCTCTCCCAACTGAGCTAATCACCCACATA
>NZ_LKDU01000178.1:0-211 GCF_001401855.1 Pseudoalteromonas sp. P1-7a
TATGTGGGTGATTAGCTCAGTTGGGAGAGCATCGCCCTTACAAGGCGAGGGTCACTGGTTCAAGTCCAGTATCACCCACCACATATAAAACCTATTATATTAATAGTCGCGTTTTAAAATTGTAATATGGGTCGTTAGCTCAGTTGGGAGAGCATCGCCCTTACAAGGCGAGGGTCACTGGTTCAAGTCCAGTACGACCCACCATTCTTAG
>NZ_LKDU01000179.1:0-209 GCF_001401855.1 Pseudoalteromonas sp. P1-7a
CCTAAGCAATACCGCCAGCTTAGATTTTGCCCCACCAAGGTAACAATAGGCACGCCAACAATGGTTGCAATGGTCAAGCCCATAAATACTTTTGACATAAAGCTTGCCCGTTTACCCGAAGGGGCAATATCGGAGGCAAGCAAAATAGCGGCACCAAAGTAAGCACCGTGAGGTAAGCCACTTAAAAAACGAAAAACAACAAGCTGCTC
>NZ_LKDU01000180.1:0-208 GCF_001401855.1 Pseudoalteromonas sp. P1-7a
TTACTTTCCTTCAGACGTAAAAACCCATCACATTGCTGTAAAGGCTTTCTCGTATTTGGAGCCTTGTGATGTCGTGGTGCCCACAGAGGTAGTGAGCCACATAGCAAAGTACTCTTAATGTTTTTTTAATGGGATTCACTGAGCACTGAGGTGGTCGTTGCGTTCTTTTACCCGTGGGTTTCGTGATACTCAACCCACGCTACAAAGT
>NZ_LKDU01000181.1:0-207 GCF_001401855.1 Pseudoalteromonas sp. P1-7a
GGTCGTGCGCGGCACGGTGAGCGATGTAGAAGACGGTCAAACCGTGACGGTGATCATCAGTGATGGCACAAACCAAGTTGAAACCACGGTGCTTGTGCAAAACGGCGAATATGTTACTGATCCGATTGATGCAAGCGCATTAAACGACGGGACACTCACCGCCACAGCTAGCGTGTCTGATGTGGCTGGCAATCCAATTTCAGCACA
>NZ_LKDU01000182.1:0-207 GCF_001401855.1 Pseudoalteromonas sp. P1-7a
AGACATTATGCGGTATTAGCAGTCGTTTCCAACTGTTGTCCCCCACCTCAAGGCATGTTCCCAAGCATTACTCACCCGTCCGCCGCTCGACGCCAGAGTAGCAAGCTACTCTTCGTTTCCGCTCGACTTGCATGTGTTAGGCCTGCCGCCAGCGTTCAATCTGAGCCATGATCAAACTCTTCAATTAAAAAGTTTTTATGTTCCGAA
>NZ_LKDU01000183.1:0-207 GCF_001401855.1 Pseudoalteromonas sp. P1-7a
AGACATTATGCGGTATTAGCAGTCGTTTCCAACTGTTGTCCCCCACCTCAAGGCATGTTCCCAAGCATTACTCACCCGTCCGCCGCTCGTCAGCAAAGTAGCAAGCTACTTTCTGTTACCGCTCGACTTGCATGTGTTAGGCCTGCCGCCAGCGTTCAATCTGAGCCATGATCAAACTCTTCAATTAAAAAGTTTTTATGTTCCGAA
>NZ_LKDU01000184.1:0-204 GCF_001401855.1 Pseudoalteromonas sp. P1-7a
TTTTTTGCGACAATTAAAAAGCGAATAATTAAGCGTAAGATATACTCGACACGCGAAGATGCGAAAGCTGAGATATTTAATTTTATAGAAATGTTTTACAATCCAAAAAAGCGCCATTCACACACAGGCGGTGTTTCACCTGCTAAGTTTGAAGAAGCGTACTATTCTGAGTTAAAAACTGTCTAGTGAAAGCTGGGAAGTCCA
>NZ_LKDU01000185.1:0-204 GCF_001401855.1 Pseudoalteromonas sp. P1-7a
TAACGTGAGCAAGCTCAACGTCTACGAATAAATACATAATTTCACCCCGTAGATGACTAATTTGCTGGCTTTGAAAGCTAAACTTTAATCCTTAAAAACAAATACTCACAAAGAGTTTAAGAGACGCTCCGCTTTAGAGAAGTAATTAAAACACTAAATTTATAAAATGCTGTATTAACTTTGTCTTCTCATTTACTCCTCATT
>NZ_LKDU01000186.1:0-204 GCF_001401855.1 Pseudoalteromonas sp. P1-7a
AAGCGCAGCTTCTCATGGCTTTGGCAAAGGGGTTTACACTTAGGTAAAAGCGTTGCTTTTAAACGCCAGCAAGCTGCGCGTCTACAGGGTTGGGTTTTGCTCCGGCGTTAGTTTGACTTGTAGACGTTGAGCTTGCTCACGTTAGAAGCGCAGCTTCTCATGGCTTTGGCAAAGGGGTTTACACTTAGGTAAAAGCGTTGCTTT
>NZ_LKDU01000187.1:0-203 GCF_001401855.1 Pseudoalteromonas sp. P1-7a
ACAGCTGAGGATACAGTTGAACTTGATAACACCGCAGCGATCACAACCAGCATTGATAAAACCGCCGACGGCGTGATTAATGGCAACGGCGAAAGCGCCGCCATGGTTGTGCGTGGCACGGTGAGCGATGTAGAAGACGGTCAAACCGTGACGGTGATCATCAGTGATGGCACAAACCAAGTTGAAACCACGGCACTTGTACA
>NZ_LKDU01000188.1:0-203 GCF_001401855.1 Pseudoalteromonas sp. P1-7a
TGTACAAGTGCCGTGGTTTCAACTTGGTTTGTGCCATCACTGATGATCACCGTCACGGTTTGACCGTCTTCCACATCGCTTACCGTGCCGCGCACGACCATGGCGGCGCTTTCTCCGTTACCATTAATCACGCCGTCGGCGGTTTTATCAATGCTGGTTGTGATCGCTGCGGTGTTATCAAGTTCAACTGTATCCTCAGCTGT
>NZ_LKDU01000189.1:0-202 GCF_001401855.1 Pseudoalteromonas sp. P1-7a
CAAGGCGCCTACTTTAAAACACAATGTGCGTGAAGCTTGCTCACGCAAAGCTGTTAAGACTCAATACGCGGCATAAAGCCACGCCTACAACATGACCCTCTAAAGCGCAGCGCCTCCTAACCTCTTTGTGAATAAATCACTTAATATTTTGCACAATGAGAAGTGAAAGAGGAATAAATGAGAAAACATACAAGTAGCAGCG